>JAYTLG010000023.1:0-6751 GCA_043729555.1 Cytophaga sp. | reverse complement strand
AAGTAACCAATCGATTTGTCGTAGGTGCCACCAGCAATAATACGTGCATCAGCTTCTTTTTTTGCTGTATCAATATAGCTAACAATTTTATCGAATGCTTTTTCATCGATCACTGCATTCACGAAATTTGAAAAATCTTCTACTGTACCTGTTTTTATTTTTGATAACATGTCTAGTATGGTATCTTTAACGGTAGGCCAAATAGATTGTGGGATGTATGCGCGTGAGGCTGCCGAACATTTCTGTCCTTGATACTCGAATGCACCGCGCACCAAAGCAACAGCTAAAGCCTGGGTGTCGCAGTCGGCATGCGCCAATACAAAATCCTTTCCACCCGTTTCACCTACAATGCGCGGGAAGTTTTGGTACAAATCAATGTTCTGATAAATCGTTTTTGAAAGGTGCTTAAAGACTGCTGTACTGCCTGTAAAGTGTAAGCCTGCAAAAGAGCGATGTTGAAAGATGATATCGCCCGTTGTTGGTCCGTCTGTATAGATCAGATTGATAACACCATTAGGCAAACCTGCTTCCATTAAAACTTTCATAATGATACGCGCCGAATAAATTTGCGTGTAAGCAGGTTTCCAAACGATGGTATTGCCCATCAATGCGGGAGCACAGGGGAGGTTACCTGCAATGGCCGTAAAATTAAATGGAGTTAATGCAAATATAAATCCTTCCAGTGGACGGCAAATCATATGGTTTTTTATGCCCGACGGTGATGTTGGTTGTATGGCTTCAATGTCGTACGCGAATTGTACATTCAAACGAAAGAAATCAATCAGTTCGCAAGCAGCATCTATTTCTGCTTGGTACACATTTTTTGATTGCCCCAACATCGTTGCTGCATTTATTTCTGCCCTATAAGTTGTTGCAATTAAATCGGCAGCTTTTAAAAATACAGCGGCGCGTTCGTCTAATGTTTTTGCTGACCAACTATTTTTTGCATGCAAGGCTGCAGCAATGGCTTCTGATACATGTGCACCTTTCCCTTCGCAAAAGTACCCCAAGGTATGTGCGTGCTCATGTGGCGGAGCAATTCGTATGTGTTTGTCTGTAAATACTTCTTTGCCATTAATAATCATGGGGATGATTACTTCTACTGATTTCTGAACTGCAATAGCGGCTGTAATTGCCTTGCGTTCCGAAGATTCAGGCGCGTAGTTCAATACAAGTTCGTTGTTGATGTTCTTCCCAGTCATAGTCAAATATGGTTTATCGTATTATAAAATAGATTTCAGTTCTATGAGATTGTTAATCTCAAATTGAATTTCTTCGGTATGCGTTTTTTTATGTGGGTTGTAAAATACATTTCCAAAGCCCATATTTTTTGCACCCAATACATCTGCAAATAAATCATCTCCAATCATAATGCTTTTATCTGCACTGCTGTTGGTAGATGATAGCGCATATTCAAATATTTGACGTTCAGGTTTTTTAAAACCTGTGTGGTCGATGTGTATCAATGTTTCGAAGTATTTTTCCAAACCCGAATGTTTCATCTTAACATGTTGCGTTTCCGAAAAGCCATTGGTAATAATATGTAGTCCATAGCCTTTGGTTTTTAAGTATTCAAGTATTTCAAAAGCGTTGTTGTGTACGTGTGGTTTTGTTGGACACAATTCAATGAAGTGCGTATCCAAACGCGTAGGTACTTTGTGTGATGCAATACCTAATACTTGAAAGGTGCGCGGGAAGCGTTCGTTGCGCAATTCTTCCTTCGTTACTTCATTGCGGTGAAATCCTGCCCACATGGCATCATTGATTTGTCTATATGTTTTTTGAAAATCGGGTACAGAAAAACCAAATTGTTCTAATTCGTACAGTTCATACAACTCGTGCAAAGTCTCGGCACAATTCATGTCGAAATCCCACAGCGTATGATCTAAATCAAAGAAGACAGTTTTGTAGGTGCTCATATTATACGTTTAGTTTTAAGCGTTCAACAGGCGTATTGTTTACCAAATGGCTTTCAACAATTTCTGCCACATCTGTAGGTTCTACGTTTCCGTAAAAGACACCTTCAGGATATACAACCAAAGCGGGTCCATGTGCACATACGTCGATGCAGCCTGCGCGTTGTGCTCTAATTTCCACAGCAAGCTTTTTGTCTTTAATTTCTTTCTTAAATGCTTCAACCAATTCCATTCCACGTTTCTCTCCGCAGCATTCTTTGCCATCGGGTCTTTGGTTGGTGCAAATGAAAATATGTTTTTTAAATTTCATGATTGGTTAATAAAGTAGGCGAATGCTATTTTGTGTAATGCGTAAATGGAGCTTGCTGTATTTGTTGCCGTCGTTGTGTCTTTTCAACCAACCACTTGTTCTTGCTGGTGTCCGCCGCGGCGGAGTTCGAAAAGACAAAGCCACGGCGAAGGGCTATTAATTCGTGCCTACAAATCGGGCACTTTGTAAATCTTTTTACGAATGTGCAGTTTGCGTACCGCTAATTCGTTGTTGGCATACAAGGTTCTATATTCAAGAATATCTTTATACAGCTGCGCTTCTTTACCAAAAAGAATAAACAATTGTTTTACAATATCGATATAGGTTTCATTAATATAATAATACACCCATTGATCAAGTTTTCGAAATTTGACCAAGCCAATCGCTTTTAAGATACTTAAATGCCGCGACGTTTTTGTTTGGGTATAATCCAAAATCAATTCCAAATCCGAGATACACATCTCATCATTAACTAAAATGAGATGGAGTATCCGAATTCGGGATTCGTCGCTAAAAGCCTTCAAAATCTCCGAACCTTTTTGAATATCAACTGTTTTTAATCCTATCATGTATATTCGCTCTATCAAATATACTCTAAAAGATCTTTAAATCTCTTTTTTTACACAATAATTACGTAGAAAAGAGGTTGTATATAGTATAGGTGCAGGTTATTTTTTAACTTGTGATTTGAATTGACAGTAGATAATTGAAACAGGGCATAATTGTACGGTTTATCAGCATCAGCATATTGATGTTTATGGTTGGATTTGCACAAGCACAAACTTCAACTCCAACACCATCGGCGGTACCTAGAAAGATTATCCAATTTTCTGGATTGATCGTTTCTGGAGATAGTGCCTTTGGTACACCAGGCGTCTATGTTTTTGTACCCAAAGAAGGGCGGGGTACCATGTCAAATGCAATTGGATATTTTTCAATGGCTGCTTTAACGGGCGATAGCATTGTGATTAAATCCATTGGTTTTAAAGAAAAATATTTTGTAATACCTGCCACTTTAGAAGATAAGGTTTCGGTTATTATTGAAATTTTGGAGGATACTTTGTACATGCCTATTATCGAAATTACGCCTTGGCCTACAGAACGCTTGTTTAAAGAGGCATTTGTAGCCTTGCGTTTACCCGAACAGCATTTGGCTAATATGAACAACAACTTGAATGAACAAGTGTTGAAGCGTATGATGTACAATA
Organism: Cytophaga sp.; assembly: GCA_043729555.1. Taxonomy (GTDB): domain Bacteria; phylum Bacteroidota; class Bacteroidia; order Cytophagales; family Cytophagaceae; genus Cytophaga. The sequence goes on along the minus strand of JAYTLG010000023.1, from coordinate 3,317 downwards.
TGGGTGCAAGTGGTAGTAGCAATCATCGCTATTATTTACAACAACAAACACTGTCAACCGAAAATCAATATTTTGCCCCTACCTTAAGTTTGATGAACCCCTTTGCTTGGAAGAGTTTTATCGATGGTGTTAAACGCGGTGATTTAAAGAAAACCAACCCCAATCAGGTTACTCCCGATAGTGAGTAATCGATTTGTTGAATGGCTTCGTTTTTGTTTTTTTTAGCACTCAAATTGACATTAAAATGAATAACTGTTTTCTGAATTTCATACAGGATATCTTTCATCAATGTTCAATATTTTATTTTTTTATTTATTTAAATGCATACTGAATATTAATTGTAACAAGATTTAATGGAAACGATACATATTGATAATATTACCAAAAGTCACGAAGCACATAAAAATCATTTTGAAAAGTTTCTTCAGAATGAAAGAGAACAGCGACTTTTTACCTTAAAGAATAAAGATAATGTGGAGTACAAAATCAATGTGCGCACCTTAGATATTTTAAACCCTTTTTTGCGTAAACCTTCCAGATGGCTAACCATCGGTGATTACAATGGTTTTGAAGCGCGTTATTTATTGGATCACAAACAACAAGTAGTTGCATCGGATATTTCTAATAGTTTTTTAAATGCAGCTAAGGAAGAAGGTTTGATTGAAGAAGTAAGTCAGCAAAATGTTGAACATATTTCGTTTGAGTCGGAGTCGTTCGATTATGTAATGTGTCGCGAAGCATATCATCATTTTCCAAGAGCGTACTTAGGTGCTTATGAAATGATTCGTGTGGCAAAGAAGGCTGCTATTATCATTGAGCCGATTGATATTATTCAAAAAATGCCAATCATGTTATTTCTGAAAAATGTATTGGATATATTCAATCCGTTTTTGATAAATAAAATTTGGAAGAATCGTTTTTCATTTGAAGTGGTAGGGAATTATGTTTTCAAGATTTCTGAACGCGAAGTTGAAAAAATGGCTATGGGTATTGGCTTGCCATGCATCGCATACAAACGCATTAATGTTGTGATGGATAATTTGGGCAGCGGTGTTAAAGATACACCTTACAATAAATCCGTATGGAATAAATTTCAACGTAAAGTTGCTTTTAAGAACCTGCTTTCAAAATTGCACATCACCCCTTATAATATTCTTTGTTGTATTGTTTTCAAACAAATGCCTTCTGAAGAACAGATAGCAGACATGAAAAAAAATGGCTATGATGTACTTCCATTGCCTAAAAACCCGTATTTGAAATAGTTTCAAAAGAAAATCGTGTATAAGTTATTGAAAATAAAAAAAGGTTTCTACCTTTGATTTATGATTACAACACAAAAATATACAGTATCAGTCCTTGCAGCAGTCGCACTAAGTGCGTTGGAGCGGGCTATATAATGTTTTTGTTAAAACATATATCGAAAGTCCCGCTGCAAAGTGGGACTTTTTTTATGTTTGTAAAATTGAATTTTAAAATAATGTTTAACTGTACAATGCACTTATCTATTTCATCAGCACTTCTTGCCGTGGTCGCAACAGTCTCAATCCGAGTCTGGGTGGTAAGATATTGAATACGTTGAAACGTAATTAGTCAAGGCCTCCCATCAACAATGGGAGGCCTTTTTATTTGTCATCAATTAAATAAATCATCATATGAAAACCGTAACATCAACAAACAATTTTGCCGAACGTGTAAATCATGTACCACAATCTTTTATTCGTGAAATATTAAAAGTAGCATCCGATCCCAATATAACTTCGTTTGCAGGTGGCTTGCCCAATCCTGCATGTTTTCCGATTACAGCCCTAGAAAAATGTGCCACACGCGTACTAAGAGAACAGGGGATGCAAGCATTGCAGTATGCAACGACAGAAGGGTATTTTCCTTTGCGGGAATTTATTTCGAATCGATATCAGCAACGGTATAATATTAAAATTCCGCCTGAACAGATATTGATTACCAATGGCTCGCAACAAGCATTGGACTTGATAGGTAAAATATTTATCAATCCGGGTGATCATGTATTGTTGGAGCGACCAACGTATTTGGGCGCCTTGCAATGTTTGTCTATGTTTCAACCCCTATTCAATGAAGTAACCTTGAATGAAGATGGTATTGATATAGTTGAATTTGAAAGTCAATTGTTGACGAATCCCATTAAGTTGTTTTATAGTATTCCGAATTTTCAAAATCCAACAGGTGCGCGCTATAGCACAGCGATACGTGAAAAAACAATGGCGTTGATTTCGAAATGCGATACCATGGTTATTGAAGATGATCCCTATGGTGATATTTTATTCGATGGGGATCCCTTGCCGCCCTTGTATAGCTACAATCCTGAGCAAACAATTTTGTTGGGTTCATTTTCTAAAAGTATTGCACCTGGTTTACGTTTGGGGTGGATGGTTGCAAGCGAAGAAATTATAAAAAAAGCAACGATTATGAAGCAAGCGTCCGATTTGCATTCTGGCAATTTAACGCAATATATTTTGTATCGTTTCTTAATCGATTATTCGATTGATGCGCATTTGAAAACAATACAAGATACGTATCGATTGCAACGTGATATTATGATGAGCTGTTTGAAACAATATTTCCCAACTTCGATTAAATATACCATTCCTGAAGGTGGTATGTTTACTTGGGTAACGCTTCCGGATGGCATTACAGCGCGACAATTACTAAATAAAGCAATTGCTGAGAATATTATTTTCGTTCCGGGAGATGCCTTTTATGCGTCGAATGCAGATACGCAAACACTACGTCTGAATTATTCGAATGTAGAAGAACATGAAATGCGAAGAGCAATGAATGTATTGGGAGGAATTGTTGCGGGGATGTTATAAGCAATGGCTTTATGTTTAAATGAAAAGAGAGGCTGATGGTAGCCTCTCTTTGTGTTGAATAAATATGATTTTTTGTAATAGGTGATTGTTCGTGCATTCTTAAAACTTATTACCTCAAACCTTGCAACTTGGCTCGTGCTTCACTTCAAAATTGCAAGAGTTTGCAATAAAGCACATCTTGTTTGCTTCGTGATGTAGTGCGTTTGCTTGGTCAATCATCGATGCATCTGTAACTGTTACAGAAGGGTGTAACGTTACTTCTGTAAACATACCACTGCCGTTACTCGATTCTTGCATGATGCCAACCGCATTGTCTTCGTAAGCTGTTACGACAATGCCAGCGAGAGAACATAAATGTAAATACCACAACATGTGACAAGAAGAAAGGGAAGATAAAAAAAGATCTTCGGGATTGTGTTTTGTTGCATCATCTCTGAATGCAGGGTCGGAGCTTGCTTGTATATCGACTTT
>JAYTLG010000022.1:0-7231 GCA_043729555.1 Cytophaga sp. | reverse complement strand
CGCAATTGGCAGGCACCAATGCTTGTTGTTTGTTCAGCTCACTTAAGGTGCGACCTTTTATAAAAAAAAGACTTTCTAAATGTTCCAGTACGGAATCGTTCCATACCAATTCTGTATTGAAAAAAGTACAAAGTGTTTTCTTTGTAATGTCGTCGTTGGTTGGTCCTAAGCCACCTGTAATGATAACAAGATTTGATCGTTTGCTTGCTTCAGAGAGTATGCGTAGTATTTCATCTGCTTTGTCACTAACGGAAGATTTTTGACGTGTTTTGATGCCTAGTTTGTCCAGCTCTGCACTGATCCATTGCGAATTGGTATCTGTTATTTGACCGTATAAAATTTCATCACCAATGGTTATGATGTCGGCATATATTTGCTCGTGCATAGAAGTATTATTGTTTTACAAATCGCAATGGATTTGAATGCGTGTTTAGTTGAATAAAATACAATCCTGTTTCAAGATTTGAAACATTAAGTTCGATGCGATTGTTCACAAGTTGAACATTATTTTTTTGAAGCACACGTTGACCGATACTGTTGAATACATCGATGTTTACCAATGATACATTCGAGGATTGAAATTCGATTGTTAAGATTTCATTACTCGGATTTGGATATAGTTTAATTGTATTTGTGTTTGCTGAATTTGAAATACCCAGAGGTTCTGACAAGATGTTTACGGTTTGTTTAATCGAATCGGTGCATTGTGCGTCGACGCTGGCTTTTAAGGTTACAACATAATCACCTGGCAATACAAAAACATGCGATGGATTTTCTTCCACAGAAGTTTGATTGTCGCCAAAATCCCATAACACCGATTGGTAACGAATACTTTCGTTTGTGAACAAGGTTGCTGTGTTTGCTGTTGCTGTAACATAACTGAAGGCGGCAAGCGCTGCTTTGTTTTCGAGTATTACATAACGTTCAAATGTTGATTCGTATAGCGAATCGGTATTGGTAATGTAGATAGTGTCTGCAGCAGAAATATTGTTGATTGTAAGTGTTTTACCTTGAGCAATCGGAGTTGTCGCGGGTGTAGGGATTTCATTGTAGAAGTTAAATGAATTTCCCGCGCTTGGTGTAATGGTGATATCGCGCGTTTGGTTGGTACATAATTTTATGGAGTCTGCCAAAGGTATATCACCTGTATGTATTTCTTTGAACTTTGCTATTGCAGCCGTTGATGCAAGTTTTAAATCTACTAAGTTCGTTTGTGATGTTAGCAAAGCAAATGCTACGATGGCAGTATCGCCAACTTTTAAATTATTGATGCGCCCAGCTAAGGTCATAGATATATCATTGCCACTAGGCGATCCTCCAGCAAGGTATCTGCCGGTTGGACTAGAAATAGATTTAAATTTTTCAGTTTTTGTATAACCATCATTGGGGTTGATATTAGTACCGCCAACCGCAGAATTGTCCATCGCATAATAATGCATCGTTTGATCGGTGAGTAATGTTAAACCTGCAAATAAATTAAACTTAGTAATGTCGTATGCATAACCCATGCATGAATCGTAATCAAACTGGGCTCTGTTTGTCATAAAATTTTGTATGTCCCAATCCATAAATTGTCCTACATATATAGAATCAATATCAGCTGGAGAATTGTTTATGATTTCATATTCTAAAAAAACAGTATTCGAATAATCACTTGTATTAAACGTGTACGAACGTTGAATGCAGTTGACGCCTTGTGGCATCGTATTTGAAGCAGACGAATCGTTGAATTTAGAAAGGATTTCTCTGTATTTAGTTGCACTTGCTGTGTAGGCTGGATTATTGAGTGCTTTGAAATCTAAATTTGTTGCAGGATTTCCACGTACACAATCCGAAACTTTTGTGGACGATTGTCCAATCATTAAACCACCTTCATACAATACGTTGTTGCCATTGCTCTCAAATCCTACGCCAACGGTGCTGTTGACATCGTAATAACCTGTTCGTCCATTTGATGTGATGGTTGTTTTTACATTGTCGTTGTACAAAGTGGTAAATGCGGGATTTACTTGTATGTTGAAATATTGGTAGTCTGTATATCCCGTACTTGGGTCTGTATAGCCTATTCTTAGTTCGATGATTTGATAATTTGTAGCAGAAGGATTGATTACTATTTTAAAAGGTGTGGTGCTGTTTGATTTGCTTTGTAAGCTATCAATAATGCCTGCAGTAAATGTATTATTTATTATTTCAACGGAACTTGATGTGGAAGATAAGGAAATGCTTAAAGCAGCACTTGGACGTAGGTAGTTGAAAAAGTTAGCACTGATAAATACGGTATCGCCGCTAAATATGTTGCTGCTATATTTAGATTGAACGATTACGTTTTTATATCGTATGGAGGGAGATTTTCTATCTGTTAAGGCTTTATAAATATTGATTCGACCTTTGCCCATTTTTTCTTTGTAGGGTGCATTTTCTGGAAATGTATCAACAACATCAGCCGTAACGCGTAAGAGTTCTGCGGCTTGCAAGGCAGAGATGGCAGGGTAGTGTGCACGTACCAACGCTGCAGCACCTGATACAACGGGGGCGGCAACTGAAGATCCGTCTTGTAGTATGTAATTATTTCCCGGAATGGTTGTGTATAATCGCATACCTTGTGCGCCAATGTCTACAGAGAGTGCATAGGTTGCTTTATAACAACATGCCCAGTTTGTAAAGTTTGCACGCGTGTCAATGTATTTATTCGCACTGGGCGAAAAAATAGTATCCATTGCAATAACGGATAATACATTGTCATATGCAGCCGGGTAGTAGTCGGCTTCTTCATCTGTGTTGCCTGCTGCGGCAACAATCAATACATCTTTGTTAATAGCAGCAAAATTAATAACATCTTGATCAATTGATGAATAATTACCAGTGCCGCCCCACGACAAGTTAATTACTTTACAGCCATGTATTGCTGCATAGATGATGCCTTCGTATCCTTTCATAATAGCGCCACCACCTATTTCTGTAGCAGCTTTAATAGGTAAAATTTTTGAGTTAAATCCAATACCAGTACCGCCAAGATTATTGTTTGTTGTAGCTGCAGCGATACCTGATACTTTTGATCCATGATTGTTTGATGCTGCCACCATGGGATCATTATCATTATTCCCAAAATCCCAACCTCTATAATTGTCGATATAACCATCGCCATCATCGTCTAAGCCATTGATTGGGTCTGCAAGGTTGTAGGCAATCTTATCTACAATATCTTCGTGCGTATAATCAACACCTGTATCAATAATGCCTATCACAATATTTGGGCTCCCTTGTTCAATTGCCCATGCTTTAAATGCGCCCATTCGGTCTAAATATTTGTTTTGGTTTGTTGTTACAGCAGGGTCGTTCGGATAAAATGTAGCTTGTTGTGTTTGGATATATTTCAATTCAACATATTCAAAAATGCCAAAACTGAACACAAATTGTGCGAGTGCTGGAAGCTCTGATTTTTCTTTTGCAGAAAAAGTAAGTGTATAGATGCGTGTTAAATCAGTATGGGTACTATCTGTTGGAGCTACAAGGGTAGGGAATGTACGAGCATAATTACTTAGTATCGTTGGTGCAATAAAATTTGTGAATGTCGCAACGTTATCTTTTGTATCGAAAAATGTTTTATGTGTTGGTTTTACTTTTACCAATAAAATGTTTGATACATAATCTGCTTGAATACTCTTTTTTTGAGCAAACAACATTCCGCCACTAAAAACAAAGAGTAGTAATGAAAGAAATAATCCATGCATTGTTAATGAAACATGTTTCATTGTTAGTGGTAATGGGAGCAAAAATTTAGCGTTAGCACCAGTGTACATATCTATAGATTAAGTAAAATACGGAAAAGTAACTACTCTTGATGTATGCATGTCGACTTAATTATGTTTTTTTAAGATACCTAACGAATGGAAATTCGATTTTAATCTTATACGTAAGTTGTTGAATTTTAGTTTGTAATACATTAATTTTGCTTTTATAGCGGCGATTAATTTTAACTCTTAAATAAGAGTTGTAACTTAGGTATTGTACTAATCAAAGAATCATAGAATATACATATGGCTAAAAATAAAGACTCTGAATTGAATTTGTCAGAACATAAATTAAGATTAAGGAACATAGAATTAAGTGATTATGACGATATATGTGAGATAATGGATTCTGTTTATGCAGATATTGGCGGTTCTTGGACGAAGAAAGAAATGAAATCGCAGTTGAATTTTTTTGCAAAAGGTCAAATATGTATTGAAGATAACGGAAAGGTGATCGCAGCCGCATTTAGTTTGATTGTCAATTATGCGAATTATGGAGATAAGCACACCTATAAAGAAATAACTGGAAATGGATTGTTGTCGAACCACGATCCTAAAGGCGACACATTGTATGGTATAGATATTTTTGTGCACCCTGAATTTAGAGGGATGCGTTTAGGGAGACGATTGTATGATGCGCGTAAAGAATTGTGTGAAACGTTGAATCTGCGTGCTATCATTGTTGGAGGTAGAATACCCGGATATAAAAAATACGCTAAAAAATTATCGCCTCGACTCTACATCGATGAAGTTAAAAAGAAAGAAATTTTTGATCCAGTACTTACATTTCAATTGGCGAATGATTTCCACTTACGAAAAATTGTACAAGGATATTTACCTGATGATCTCGACTCGAAAGCATATGCTGCTTTATTAGAATGGAAAAATGCATTGTATGAAACAGAAGAAACCTTGTTTGGTGGTAATAAAACATTGGTTCGTGTAGGTTTGGTGCAATGGAAGATGCGTAACCTTTCATCGGTGGATGAATTGTATCGTATGATTGAATTTTTTGTAGATACAGTATCTGGCTATAAAGCAGATTTTTGTGTGTTTCCCGAATTTTTCAATGCACCGTTGATGGCTAAGTTCAATCAAAATTCGGCATCGGATGCTGTGCGTGCTTTAGCGGAATATACAGATGAAATTCGAAACAAAATGACAGAACTTGCTGTCTCTTATAACATCAATATTATAGCAGGTAGTATGCCTAAATACGAAGACGATGGATTGTATAATGTTTCGTATTTATGTAGAAGAGATGGTACTTGGGATTATCAATATAAATTGCACGTAACGCCAGACGAAGCTAGTTACTGGGGTTTACAGGGTGGTGATAAATTGAAAGTGTTTGATACCGACGCGGGTAAAATTGCAATTTTGATTTGTTTTGACATTGAATTTCCTGAGCTTTCTCGTTTGTTGGCAGCACAAGGAGTCAACATTGTCTTTGTTCCATTCTTAACAGATACCAAGAGTGCATTTATACGTGTTCAGCGTTGCGCCCAAGCACGTGCCATTGAAAATGAGTGTTATGTTGCTATCTCGGGTAGTGTAGGTAATTTGCCTGGTGTTGCCAATATGGATATTCAATATGCACAGTCGGGTATATTCTCGCCTTCCGATTTTATGTTCCCGCATGATGCAACTTTAGCAGAGGCTACTGCCAATACGGAGACAACCTTAATCGCAGATTTAGATTTAGATTTATTAAAACGCCAACGTAAATTTGGTTCTGTAAGAAACATGGAAACCAGACGTACGGATTTGTACGAGTTGAAGTGGTTGAATAAAAAAGATGAAGATGAAAATCATTAATTCATTCAAAAAATAATCATAAAAAATGCCCTGCTAATTTAGCGGGGCATTTTTTATGATGTTGAATGTAGTTGATTTTTACACAGAGAAACTTTCGCCACAGCCACATGTTCTGCTGGCGTTTGGGTTTACGAAGTGAAACCCTTTTCCGTTTAAGCCATCTGTAAAATCTAAGGTTGTACCTAGTAGGTATAGCAAACTTTTTTTGTCGACTAGGATTTTAACGCCTTTGTCTTCAAAAATTTGATCTGCTTCTTCGATTTTATTATCGAAATCCAAGTCATACATCAAACCCGAACAACCCCCACCTTTTACAGAAACGCGGATATTGAAATCGTCCGAGTAGCCTTCGCGTGCACGAAGGTCTGCAACATGGTTTTTAGCTTTATCTGTTATTAAAATCATATCTCTTTTAATTAATATCCTTCTCTTTAAACACGCATTCCGTTGAAAGAGTTCTTTTATTCAATTGAAATGTACGAAGGATTTAAATGAGTTAAGCCCTTTTAAGGGAGAATGTTTTATTTCGAGCTGATTAATTTGTCCAAGCACTTTTGCTTTTACGAACTTTTTTATAATCATTTTTGCAACTTTTGCTTGCACGTACGCAACTAGCGCCTAAGAAGGCAAGTATGCAAATAAAGACAATGAACTGTTTCATAATATATATATTGGGTAATTAAACTTTGAAATTCGGATCGTGTTTTCTTCTCTTTTGGATTTTTTTTACGTTCTGTCTACATGTTTTGCTTGAACGTGTACAGTCTGTTAACGTACCAACTGCAAAGGCAAGTACAAGGAAGAGTGCTATTTTTTTCATAAATTTAAGGCTTATTAGTCAAGTGAATACCTGTAAAGTTATAAAAAGTAACCATATAATTCAAATTAATGAGCACATCTAATCGTACGGAACTTTCAGAAATTGGTGAATTTGGCCTAATTGATCGTTTAAAAGAATATTTACCTGCTAAATCAGATCAGGTTGTAAAATCAATTGGGGATGATGCCGCTGTTATTAAAAACTCAGATAATACGGTTCAATTGATTTCAACGGACCTTTTAATGGAAGGCGTTCATTTTGACCTTGCTTATACACCTTTAAAACATTTGGGCTTTAAAGCAGTAGCTGTTAATGTTTCAGACATTGCTGCGATGTTTGGTAAACCTTCACATATCGTTGTGGGTATTGCTTTGAGCAATCGTTTCTCCGTCGAAGCAATCGAGGAGCTGTATGCAGGCATGAAACTAGCTTGTGATGAATATGAAATCGATTTAGTTGGTGGTGATACCACATCAAGCAAAAGCGGTTTGGGTATTTCTGTTACTGTTGTTGGAACTGCGTCAATAGAAGAAGTTGTGTATAGAAGTGGTGCTCAAGTAAACGATTTGATTTGTGTTACGGGAGACTTAGGTGGCGCATTTATGGGCTTACAAGTATTGGAGCGTGAGAAACAGGTTTATATGGCCGACCCAGAGATGCAACCCGAGTTAATTGAGAAAGAATATATTGTGCAACGTCAATTGCGTCCAGATGCTCGTATGGATGTTGTGAAAAGCTTGAAATCGCTTGGTGTACAACCTACATCGATGATTGATATATCGGATGGTTTGGCTTCGGAATT
>JAYTLG010000021.1:0-4507 GCA_043729555.1 Cytophaga sp. | reverse complement strand
TTACTCATGGCATAAAAAATATTATTCGGAACCATTTCTGTGATCATATCCATTGTACTTCCAGTACTTTGCTGCGCTTTATCAACAAGTCCGGTTGCTTTGTCTTGATACGATGCCAGCAATTCTGTTTTTGTTTCTTCTGGAATAGCCGCACCTGGCTGAAATATATTGGCAAGCGTGACGCCCAAAATGGTTGAAGTAAGACAGGTAACGGTAAATAACGCAAGTGTACGTCCGCCAATTCGTCCCAGTTTATTGATATCTCTTAAACCGGCGATTCCACTAATGATCGATGTGATGATTAGTGGAATCGCAAGCATTTGTAGTGATTTAATAAAAAGCGTGCCGAATGGTTTGATATAATTCTGTGTCCATATTGCACCTTCAGTAGTATAGCTTATAGCAATGCTCCAGGCAATGCCAATTAACATACCTACAAGTATTTTAATGTGTATGGGAGTGCTTTTATTTTCCTTTTTAGTCAAAACGTATGGCTTTGTTTCTTAAATAAAAATCAACCATCACGATGGCAGCCATTGCTTCAACAATAGGTACCGCACGGGGCACAACGCAGGGGTCGTGTCTACCTTTGCCACTTACAATTACTGTTTCGCCTTTGTCGTTAATACTTTCTTGATCAATCATAATGGTTGCAACCGGTTTAAATGCAACACGGAAATAAATATCTTCGCCGTTGCTGATGCCCCCTTGTATACCACCGGAATGATTGGTTTCCGTACGAACGTTACCTGTTTCGTCGGTATAAAATTTATCGTTATGCTGTGAACCAAACTGCTCTACACCATCAAAGCCACTGCCGTATTCAAAACCTTTTACGGCATTGATGCTTAACATAGCTTTACCTAATTCTGCATGTAATTTATCAAATACGGGTTGTCCCAAACCAACAGGTGCGCCTTCAATCACGCAGCTTACAACACCACCAACGGTGTCTTTGTTTTTACGTGTTTGATCAATGAATTCAATCATTGTTTCTGCAATTGCATTGTCTGGACAACGAATAATATTGCTTTCTGCATTTGGAATATCGAGTGTTTTATAATCGGCCGTTAATTTTATCGGACCAACTTGAGACACGTATGCTTGAATTTTTATATTGGCTTTTGCTAAAATCGTTTTTGCCAAAGCGCCTGCTGCAACACGTGCCAATGTTTCGCGTGCCGAACTTCTGCCACCACCACGATAATCACGTGTGCCGTATTTTTCTTGATAGGTAAAGTCTGCATGCGAAGGGCGGTAACGATCTGCAATGTGCGAATAATCTTTGCTGCGTTGATCTGCATTGCGCACCATCATAGCGATGGGTGTACCGGTAGATTTTCCTTCAAAAACACCAGATAGAATTTCTATGACATCGTCTTCTTGACGTTGTGTTACAATTTTTGATTGACCAGGTTTTCTACGCGCCATTTCTGACTGTATAAAATCAATATCGATTTCTATGCTCGGTGGACAGCCATCCACGATTACTCCTACAGCATTACCGTGAGATTCTCCAAAGGTGGTAATGCGAAATATTGTGCCGTATGTATTGCTCATTTTTTTATTACAAGTATTGCAGTTACTGCTAACATAACTAAAATTATTATGTTCGCCAAGTGATTGAAAAGATCATTCTTATTGGCGTCGAAAACAGTACTTTTTGTTTGATTGTTATAACGATTGTAGAATTCATCATTGGTCAGCATGGCATTGCTTTCACTAATGCGATCGCCGTACACATGAAGTACGGATCGTGGGCGAATCGTGTCGTACGCTCTTTTTGCTGGATTGAAATAGACGTATCTAAATGCTTCACTGAGTTGATATTGACCGCTTCGTAAGGGGTTGATTTGAAATTTAATTTCTTTGCGTACACGCCACGAATCGCCGTCTAGTATGCGTTGCGATACAATTTCTTCATCCATTAATTCCATTTCGGAAGAAATAAATTCCATCGTGCCGATCGATGCTGGGTCGGTGTTGGTTTCCAGTACAACCGTAAAGTATGTCGCTTGACCATTTCGAATGCGCTTAGTCTCAAGGAAATCCCTCATATAGAAATTCCCAACAGGTATTATTTTATTTGAAGGGTGCTTGGGTAGATCCAGTATACGTATCATCTCGCTCTTACTTTTCAGGATGTATTTTTCAGGCAAGCGAACAATGCCTTCGTCGTTGATGCCTTTTTTATAACAGTACACATACCATTCTGTTTCCGGTATATAAATATCTCCCGCTTTTTGAGGGAAGAAAAACTGGTCGATAACGGTGAGTTTTAAAAAACGTTTATTGTCTTCACTAAGCGTATCTTGTTTAAATGTGTTTGATAAATCTCTATCTTGAATTAAGCAGTTGCTATTTTTAATTTTCTTTTTAATCAATTCTTTCTGCTCGTGGCTATTAATAAATGTAAAGGGAGTGTTGTTGTTGATTGGAATTAATAAATAACCCACAATGTGTATGGGTTGCATTGGGTAGCTATTTTTCTGACTTACACTTAAATGCCATTCAATTTCAGGTGTTTCAAATTGAAGTTTGGTTTTTCCAATCCAATTTTCGCTGGGCGGTTCGCTGGGGTTGTCTGTCGATTCGGATAATACCGTAATTTCGAAGGCAGGATTGGTGAAAACACTGTTTTTGGTCTGTAGGCTAATAGCGGGCACTTTTTTAGCACCTACTTTTACAGGCTCATACCATTGTACAATCTTGTAGCCTTTTTCGCCACTTTCTTTTCCTAAAAAATAGGTATGCGACTTTACCATGTCGGCAATGTCAGGGAATTGGTAACCTTTATAGGTTTGATACTCCTTTTTGGCATCCGGGGAGAATGTAATAGATATACTAAAAAAGTCATTTTTATATAAGGTGCTCTTATTATAGTTAAAATAAATAGTTTGACTATTCGAAGAAAGGCTAAACGCCAGTCCGATCAATGCCGCGAACAGGTACCTATTTAATAGAAATAAATTCAATATTTGGATGTTTTTCAGGTGTTTGCTACAAAAATGAGAAAAATACTCGATAAATGGTTTATTTGAGATAACCTTTCATGTACTATTTGCGTTACTAAACGAAAGTTTTATATATTACACTAATAAACAACAGAAAATTAGACTATGTTAAATTATGCAAAATTTATTCTGGAGAAGGTAAGCTTTGATCAGCACCTTTTTGAGAAAGAATTATTGAAACATTTAAGCGAGTTAATTAAAGAAGAGATCGTAGAATTAAAAAATTGGTGCTACGAGAATTTTGGACAACAATATGCTTCGGTATTGAGCCGTTGCTTCAACTAAAGTTCTTTTTGTATAAATGCTACGTTTCTATTAAGGCCTTCAAATTTGGTTCTTTTTAAAGCTGAATCTTTAAAAAGAATGTTGAACACTTCTTTAGTAATCTCTTTTAATGGCATTTCAAGATATTTTTTGAGTTCTTCCGAAGGGGAGAACTCATTTTTTTTGGTGGGAACTGCAAATCGATTCCATGGGCAAACTTCCTGACAAATATCGCAGCCAAACGCCCATCCCTGCATTTGTTCTTTAAACTCGGCAGGTATTTGATCCTTTAATTCAATGGTTAAATAGGAAATACACTTACTGCCATCAACTTGATAGGCAGCTGATATTGCATCGGTCGGACAAGCATCGATGCAGCGTGTGCAGGTGCCGCAATAATCTTTTATGGGTCCGTCGGCATCCAATTCTAAATCAATGATCAATTCGCCAATAAAAAAATAGCTGCCAGCGTCTTTTGTAATAATGTTGCTGTGTTTGCCTACCCAGCCCAGCCCACTTTGTTTGGCCCATGCTTTATCCATCACCGGTGCTGAGTCTACAAATGCCCTTCCGTTTACTTCACCTATTTCTTCTGTGATGTGTTCAAGCATCACTTTGAATTTATCCTTCACCACATAATGATAATCTTTCCCGTAGGCATAACGCGATATTTTTACCTCACCTTCTGAAAGCCTTTTGTCTTCAGGCTTGGGTGTATAGTTTAGCAAAACAGAGACGACAGATTTTGCGCCATCCACTAATTTTCTGGGGTCAAGTCGTTTGTCGAAATAGTTTTCCATCCACGACATAGTGCCGTGTTGATTTCTATTTAACCAAGATTCTAATCGGGGAGCCTCTTCTTCTAAAAAACGTGCGCTAGAAATGCCGCAATAATCAAAGCCAGCTAATTTAGCTGCTTCTTTTACAATGCGCGTATGGTGCGCTGTTTGTAAAGAAGCCATGCCTTATTCGAACAAGGTGCCGGATTGTGCCGGTGGTGTGCGTTGCAAATGTTTGTATGCAAGTGGCGTTACTTCTCTACCTCTTGCCGTGCGTTTCAAATATCCTTCTTGAATTAAGAACGGTTCATACACTTCTTCAATGGTTTCTGCTTCTTCACTTACCGCAGTAGCAATGGTAGTTAAGCCAACAGGGCCGCCTTTAAATTTATCGATGATGGTGGTAAGGATTCTATTATCCATTTCATCCAAACCATTTTGATCTACATT
>JAYTLG010000020.1:0-11263 GCA_043729555.1 Cytophaga sp. | reverse complement strand
TACAAAAACGAACACTGGTACAGAAATAGAAAAAGCAGGTTTAACCAACGGTAATTTATATGGTGTAGCCGTTACTGGTCTAGTCTCTGAAGTAAGTGGGAGTGTACCTGCAGTAGGTACAACCTTTACGATGGTTGATTTGGGCGATGTTAAAAATTTAACAGGCACTACTTTAAATACGAACAGTAATAACTTAGGTGTTACAGGTTTCTTACGTCCAGAAGATGGAGCATGGGATCCATCCAAACCCGCAGATTTCTACTTTGTAACGACGAATGCTTTTGCAAACCCAAGTCGTATGTGGAGACTTCGTTTTACAGATAGTGCAAACCCTGCATTAGGCGGAACGATTGAAGCGGTATTGGACGGCACGGAAGGACAAAAAATGATGGACAACCTTACGATCGACAATTACGGTCATGTGTTGATTCAAGAAGATCCGGGCAACCAATCACACAATGCGAGAGTATGGCAATACACTATTGCTACCGATGCATTAGTTGAAGTAGCGAAACACGATGAGGAGCGTTTCATCATGGGTGGATCAATGTTCTTAACACAAGACGAAGAGTCATCTGGTATTATTGACATGCAAGAAATTTTAGGCGCAGGTAAATTCTTGATCGCTGATCAAGCGCATTACGCTATCGCAGGAGATGTAGTACAAGGAGGTCAGTTGCTTGCTTTTTATAATCCTGACACCTATTCAAATCCTGAAGTGAACTTAGTAGGAAATACAATGGACATTATGGACGGAGATCTGTTGCCGAGTAGTACTGACAATACTGACTTTGGTTCTATTGCTGCAGGAACAACCACATCGAAATCCTTCAACATTAATAATGAAGGGGCCGCTGCTCTTACCTTAACCAGTATGAGTTTCACTGGTACAGATGCTGCTCTGTTTGCTTTTGTAAATCCTCCGATATTCCCTTTGACTATAGAGGCAAATGAAACACTAGCCATTACGGTACAATTTGCTCCATCAATTTCAGGTAATTATTCTTCTACATTAAATGTTGTCAGTAATGATTTTAATGAAGCAACGTACAATGTAGCATTGAAAGCTAATGCGTCAGCACTTACAGGTGTTGACGATGCTCAATCATCATCTTTTGTAAATGTATTTCCTAACCCATGCGGTGATGTTGCTTTTGTTTCTATGACTCTTCAAAACGAAGATCATATTGTGATTAGTGTATTCGATGTGCAAGGACAAGAAGTATTGACGGCTTTAGATGCTAATGTGTCGCAAGGTGAGCAACAATTTGCCATCAATACATCGGCTTTGAAAAATGGCGTTTACTTGATAAAAGTATCGGGTAATACAAAATCTCAAAGTATTAAAACGGTTGTAGTGCATTAATAGTAAAAGGTTGCAATGTACAAGAACGGGGGCACTTGCAAGTGTACCCCGTTTTGTATATATATGCATGTGCAAAAAATAGTCATGAAGAAATCGCATCTTATTATTTTACTCGTCACCTTTTGTTTTTTTGTTACGGTAGCTTTTAAAAAGACTATCCATACATCCGAAGTATACCGCAGCACTTACGATGAAAAGATAAATCATTTTAAAAAAGCACAAACCGATTTGATCGATCTCATTAAAGATAATGCATTTGATTCTCCGGAAACTATTGCCAAAATAAAAGAAGAGATAGATTTGGTAAGGCTTGAAATGAAGGGTGTAGATTTTTGGCTTCGTTACCTTGAGCCTTTATCGTATAAAAAAATTAATGGACCTCTGCCTGTTGAGTGGGAGACCGAAGTGTTTGAGAAATTTGAAAAACCCTATAAACGCGAAGGTGCTGGGTTAACGTTGGCTACTTTGTATTTGGAAGAATCGGATGTTAAAAAAGATTCACTGTTGCGTTTGGTGCAGTTGTCTTTAAAGGCATCGGAAGTATACACTGCCGATTCTATTGTCGATGATTTAAATACGTACCATCATTTCTTTTTTTGTAACCGACTTTTTTTATTAAATCTCGCGTCCATTTATACAACAGGTTTTGAATGTCCAGATACTGCACGTGTTATTCCAGAGTTACGAAGCATGCTGTCGGATGTGCAAACTATTTACACCGCTTTAAATCGTACGTTTCCAGAGACTTCCTTGTCTGATTCGTATATGAAATTGTATGCAGAAGCGATTGTATTTGTCAAACAGCAACCACAGGAATATACTTTATTTGATCATTATACTTTTCTTAAAAAATTTACCAATCCTCTTTTTTTCTATAATCAAAAAATGATTGTACAATACAAGGCCAATTCAAAAAGCTTGGTCGATTATTCTTTATCAAAAAACAGCACGTCGATTTTCAGTAAGAACCTTTACCACGGACAAAACACAAAAGGTGTTTTTATTCGGGTAAAAGATAAGGATGCTTTAGCGTTGTTAGATAAAGTCGGTAAGCTATTGTTTTACGATCCGATTTTGTCTGCCAACAATAAAAGAAGTTGTGTTTCATGCCATAAGCCCACACAGTTTTTTACAGATACTTCAAGGGTAACTTCATTACAGCTTAATCAAAAAGATATTTTAAATAGAAATACCCCATCTCTTGTAAATTCGGAGTATAACCATTTGTTGATGTTGGATGGTAAACATATTTCCCTACAATCGCAAGGTAAGGCCGTGATGACAGATCCTTTAGAAATGGGCAGTCAAGAAAAAGAAGTCTTAAGAAAAATACTGAGTTGTAAAGAATATAAAGAGGCGTTTGAAAAATTATTAATTCATACGCCTCAAGAAAAAGAAATCACGTTTGATCATATCGTATCGGCGATTACTTTTTATTATACGAAGTTCAGTCTATTTAATGCGCCTTTTGATGAGTCTATGAATACAGAGAAAAACATCGACGATCGTGTAAAAAAAGGATTTAATGTGTTCATGAGTAAAGCGCAATGTGCGACTTGTCATTTTGTGCCACAGTTTAACGGTGTGAAGCCTCCTTTTGTAAATTCGGAGTTTGAAGTATTGGGAGTTCCGAAGGATCTTCAATTTTCTGCCTTGAGTGAAGACAAAGGAAGGTATGAGATCAATGCTGCTAAAGAAACCTTGCATGCTTTTAGAACCGGTTCGCTTAGGAATATAGAGCACACGAAACCTTATATGCACAATGGTGTATTTGCGAGCTTAAATGAAGTCATAGATTTTTACGATGCGGGAGGAGGATCGGGCAGAGGCATAGACGTCGATAACCAAACGCTTTCTTCTGATTCTCTACATTTGTCGGTAGAAGAAAAGGAAAACGTGTTGTTGTTTATGAAATCGTTAAATGAAAACATTGCATTTGAATTCCCTCCTTCGGTATTACCTTTGTCTAAAGTCAAACAATTGAACACTCGAAAAGTAGGAGGAGAATATTAGAACCATGAAACAGATTGTATTCATTACCGTGTTTTTTATAAGTCTTGTCTTTCATGAGTGTATGGCTCAAAAAAAAGTACAGCCTAATTTTCCCAAAGAGATGTTGCCGCATGTAAAAGTAGAGTACATGAAGCAATTTGATGTAGGACAAGTTTTGTGGAACATTAATTGTGCAAAATGTCATAACACGAAATTGGGTAATAAAGAAATCGTTCCGAATTTTTCAGAAGGACAGTTGATTGGTTATGAATTACGTGTATTGAATCCAGAGCATGAAAGTGAAATTCCAGAGACGAGCGTATCCGCCGAAGAATTGGGATTAATTATGGTTTTTTTGAGGTACAAAAAGAAGTCGGTGCCTAAGTAGAAATACCGTTTGATGATTTTTATCAGGTTTTTTTATACTAGAAAAGTATATATTGACTTTTCTAGTATAAACCCCAATGCCATGAACTATAACATTGTTTTACTTGATACAGATTTCAAACATGCCAATGCTATTAAGGATCACTTAAAAGCTTATTCTGAGTATAATATTCATATTTTCACATCTTTTGAAGAATGTACCATACAATTGGCGGTATTAAAACCAGCGGTTATTTTTTTAGATGCCGAATTAAAGCACGATACGAAAACGATTAATGCAGATAAAGCATTCATGTTTCATTTGAAAGGACTTTGTCCTAATGCTGAAATTGTATTGTATTCGGGAGAAGAAAAGTTAGAATTGATGAGTGATCACGTGAAGAGCGGAGCGCATGGATTTTTATTCAAAGCGATACATACACATGTGAAAGCAGAAATGCTATTGTTAAGCGCTATTAGACAATTTAAAACCAATAAAAAACTGCGCTTGTATCAAACACTTATTGTTATTTTATTTTCGTTGATTGCCTTAATTTTATTATTTGGGGTGATCGGTTATAAAATTAATATTATTACAGACGAGGTACAGGGCCCATTTGATAATTAGTAATTGATTTTTTAATATATTATATATTATAGTTTGATTGGTTTTAAAATTTCGGCTTAGTATTTTTCAAACCAATCAAACTTTTCTTTTATGATGTTCAATTTTTCTTTTTTAACATAATTTAAGAAGGCCTCGGCAACTGGCGAAAATTTCTTGTGCTTCATCCATGTTAAATGCCAGGTAGATTTAATGGGGAATCCTTTCACAGGAATTATTTGTAAGTCTCCATCAAGTAATTCGTTTTTTATTCCAATGAGGGGCATGATAGAATAACCTAGGCCAGCTAGTACAGCTTGCTTAACGGCTTCGTTTGAGGTAAGCGCCATTTTTTTCTTTACAGGAAGCTTATGCTTTTCAATAAAGTTTTCCATGGTCTGTCTAGTTCCCGATCCTTTTTCTCGATAAATTAAGGGAAGCTCTTGAAAAATTTCTTTGTCGTAAAGTTTCTTTTTAAAAGGAACTTCTGTGTTGCCTACCAAAAACAATTTGTTTTGCATGAGTTCAATTTTTTCCACATTTAATTGTTCGGGTAAAATGGATACTAAAGCAAAGTCCACTTCATTTTTATCGAGGCTTTCAACTACTTTTGATTTGTTGGTGACATCAAGTACAAGTTCTACCTCCGTGTGTTTTTTTAAAAATCCAGCGAGGAAATAGGGGATGACATATTTACCTGTCGATACCGCAGAAATTTTTAATCGACCAGTAAGCTTACCTTTATAAGCCATGGTCTTGTAATTTATCGCATATACTTCATTGAGTATTTTTTCAGCTGCTGTTGCGATTTCTTTGCCAAAATCGGTGATGTACAACTTTCTTCCAATCACTTCAGTAAGAGGAATATCAAATTGGTCTTGAAAATTTTTGAGTTGAATTGAAACCGCTGGTTGCGTTAGGTGAAGCTCTTCAGCAGCTTTCGTAATACTTTCTGTTTGAGTAACTTTTAAAAATATCTGTATTTGGTTGAGGGTATAGTTCATAAATAATATTTATGTATAATATAACAAAGATAAATAAAAACATATGAATGTCAAGCCCTATTTTTGTATTAACAATAACCTAAATAGATAAAAATGAAAGCGATTAGTATGATAATTTTCAATCCAGACCAAGTGTAGTGTTTAACTATACTTTTAAAGAGTAATGATTTAAACGATTAGATTATGAATTTAAAACTTATAGAAGGTTGTTTCGCAGCTAAGGAAGCTGTTGAGATTATAACTCAAATGTTGCAATTGAAAATTAAGTATCATGAAAAGAAGATGAAAGGTGATGCAAATGAATTTGATTTTAAAATTCGTGAAAGAAAAATAAAACAACTTCAATATGATCTTAATTTATTAGTTAAAAACTTACAAGCAGGCGATAAAATTTTAGAGCTCAATTATTTTGTTCTTATTTCATTTCCTGATTATGAAAAGGAATATTTAATTTACTAATTCAATAATAACATCATGATTAATCTAATTATTTACCTGGATAAACTGAACGAAGCAAAAGAGCTTGTTGATTTACTTTTGAAAAATGAGCTTATCGCAAATGCTTCTATTGATAATGATAATGTTTCTTATCGATTAATTCAAGGCGACTTGCATAAAACAGTAAACTCTGTGATTACAGCTCAAACGAAATCTATGTTGTTTTCAACTATTGTGAAGTTAATTGAAGAAAAATACGGGGAAAATGTTGTTATATATTCTATGCCTATTACGCAAGCCAATGCTTCATTTGATGAATTGATTCGTAATCATACAAATCGTATATAAGCGATTTTGAACTACTAATAAACGTTCAATATTTCAATTGAATTTAAAATAAACTTAAAATTTAAATAATGAATTTAGACCTCTTAATTTCAAACCTTACTAATCCTGCCTTTCTATTCTTCATATTAGGCTTAATTGCTGTAAAATTAAAAAGCGATTTAAAAATACCTCCAAATTCATCTAAGTTTATCTCCCTCTACTTACTCTTTGCTATTGGTTTTAAGGGAGGTCAAGAATTAGCGCACAGTCATTTTACGCTTGAAATTGTATGGTCTGTTTTATTCGGAGTAGGAGCCGCTTGTCTAATTCCGCTATATACCTTTTTTATTTTAAAGAGAAAATTGAGTGTTGAGGATTCTGGAGCAATTGCAGCGGCTTATGGTTCGGTAAGTGCAGTAACATTTGTTACAGCCATTTCTTTTTTAGAAATACAAAAAATTTCGTTTAGCGGACATATGGTAGCAGTAATGGCTTTGATGGAGGCTCCTGCAATTATCATCGGGGTTATTTTAATTCGTTTGTATACGAAGGAAAAAGAAAATACTCAAAAAATAAAAAGCATTATTGGTCACTCCTTTACCAATGGTAGTGTTTTACTAATTCTTGGAAGTTTAGTAATAGGATTACTCGCTAGCGAACAACAAGCGCAAGGGATTAAACCGTTTACAACAGATCTTTTCAAAGGCTTTTTAGCGATATTCCTTTTGGATATGGGAATTGTGAGTGGCAGAAAACTAAATGACTTCTTTAGCAACGGATGGTTTGTTACTGTTTTTGCAGTAGTTGTTCCTTTTCTTAATGGATGTTTAGTTGCAGTTTTAAGTAGTTACATTACAGCAGATACGGGGAATCGATTTCTTCTTTCGGTCTTAGCGGCAAGTGCTTCTTATATTGCTGTTCCTGCTGCGTTTAAGATAGCCTTTCCGAAAGCGAACCCTGGATTGTTTTTACCGATGGCCTTGGCTGTGACTTTCCCTTTTAACATTACCTTCGGTATGCCTTTGTACCTTTCCATTATTCAATGGTTTGTTTAATCTATACAGGTAAGTTAGTCTAAGTATAGTTTACATTAAAAAGAGACCGATTTAACACAGTTAAAGCGGTCTCTTTTTAATTATAAAAATCATCTATTTTAACTATAATAATTTCAACGTATTCATTCCTCCATCCACTGCCATTACTTGTCCTGTTATCCAACTTGATTTTTCACTCAATAAAAATTCTAGTGCATTGGCAATATCAATCGCACTCCCTACTTTTTTTAAAGGGTTTCGTTTTTGCGAAGCCTCTATTTTTTCTGGCGTATTGATAAATTTATCGCTAAGCGGTGTATCGGTAAGCGACGGTGCTACACAGTTCACGCGAATAGTAGGTGCTAATTCGGCAGCCAGTGATTTTGTTAATCCTTCAACAGCTCCTTTAGCCATGGCAATAGAAGCGTGAAACGGCATGCCAATGGCAACGGCTACAGTACTGATGAAAACAATGCTGCCATGATTGCTTTGTTTTAAGTTTGACAAGTAAGCCTGCGTAAAAGCTACAGCGCCTAAGCTGTTGATCTGATAGTCGGTTAGAAAATCTTGTTCACTCAAACGGTTAAAGGGTTTTAAGTTGATGGTGCCAGGAAAGTATACAAGTCCTTCTATGCCATCGGGAATTTTAGGCAATGATGTAAAGTCATATTTTTCTACCGTATAAAATTCATCGTATATGCCTTGTTCTGTTTTCGTTGAAATGCCGATGACTTGATGGCCTTTTGCTTTCAATAGCTTGGCTGTTTCTAATGCAATTTTACTTGAGGCTCCTGCAAAGATATACTTTCCCATAATTATTTTCTTTTCGATATTTTATTTAAACTAATACTTTTTTGTAGTGTGCATTTGAATCGATTGATATCATCAATTCTTTTTTTAGCATGTTTTGTTTTGCATTTTCCTACTCGTATTCTCCATAATTTATAACTGCTGAATTTTAAATTTTTCTTCATCAGGTCTTTGACTTCCGATTCTTTTAAGCCAAACTGAATTTCAATGGCATCAAAGGGTGTGCGGTCTTCCCAGGCCATTTCGATGATTCGATTCAGGTCTTTTTCAGACCTAATAATTCTTTTTATTTTAGCTTGTTCTTCTTCTGTCACATAAGATAGAGGAGAAGGTAAGTCGCTGTAATGACAAACTAGTTCTTCTGTAGCCATATATTTCTGTATGATTTATCGTGATCGTAGTCGTTAGCTTGTTTTTCAATATTGAAGTACCTATTTCCTCTTGGGTCATTACCTACTCCCGCGAGGTAAGCCCAGTTTCCCCAATTGCTTGATGGGTCGTAATCGATAAGCTGCTGCTCGAAATAGGCTGCGCCATATCGCCAATCTAACTTAAGGTCGTTACACAAATAGCTGGCTACATTTTGGCGGCCTCTATTACTCATATAGCCTGTTAGTTTTAGTTCTAGCATATTAGCATCAACAAAGTCTATGCCTGTTTGTCCATTGACCCATTGGTATAGCTTTTCTTGATTATGGGTTTCATAGTTAATGGTATTGTTTTTTATTCCATCACGTAAAAAAAATTGGTGCCCATATTTTTTCATCATGAATCGAAAGTAATCCCTCCACAGCAATTCGAAAATTACCCAATAGGTCGATTCGTTCGCTCCAAATTCAGATTCATAGCATTTGATTTCATTATAAATTTGTTTTGGAGACAAACAGCCTAAAGCAAGCCATGCCGAAAATTTAGTCGAATAGCTTTCTCCAATTAATTCGTTTCTAGTTTCTTTATACTGAGACACTGCTTTACTGTCAAATAAATAGTAGTGCAATCGATTTATTCCTGTTGTTTCGCCTCCTTTAAATTCAATTGCACAACGCTCATCATTCACTAAAGAAGGAAGTCCTAATTGCTCTACAGTAATTGATTTTAAAGGTTTAATACGAGGGGATTGAATAGTATTCTTTACAGGGAAAGGTTTTCTAACTACGCTTTCCTTTTCAATTTTTTTACGAAAGTTGGTAAATACATCTGGAATGTCTTTGATGGAGAAAGGTAAATCTTGTGCATGATAAAGTGTACTTGTGCTAAATTTTTCTAATGTGCAGTTTGCTTTCCACAGTTCTTTTTCTACTTTTTCTTCTGTTTGTTTTTCTTCAAAGGCGACTTCTTTTTTAGCATATATTTTTTGCGCATCAAATTCTTTTGCGATTTTAAAGAGTTCAATTTCTGGTTTCCCCTTCACCATAATTAATCCTGATCCTTTTTTACGCAACTTAGAATCTAGGTCGTACAGGGATTCTAAAATAAACTGTGCACGAAAGCTGCCTGTTTTTTCAAATCCAAATTCAGTTCTATGGTAGTGTGTTTCATCAAAACAGTATACAGGTATAATTTCGTCATTATCTTCTATCGCACGTGCCAATGTTTCATTGTCGTGCAATCGTAAATCTGTTTTAAACCAAACAATAGCTCTTCGCATTATAGTTCGTTAATATGATCTAAGTAATAGGAGGCTTGCTCTAGGAGTTCTGTTTTCGCTTTTTGTTCCATTCTTCTCCAAACATTATACATCATTCCAATGCGAGGATTTTTGGCTAATTTATTTTCGTGTTGATCATAAAAATTCCAATACAAACTATTAAAAGGACAAGCCTTGTCGCCTACTTTTTTAGTTTTTTGGTAGTGACACGTTCCGCAATAATGACTCATTTTGTCGATGTATGTTGCCGAGCTCACATACGGTTTTGTTCCTACAATACCGCCATCGGCAAACTGACTCATGCCGCGTGTGTTTGTAATTTCTACCCAATCTAAGGCGTCGATATAGATGCCTAGATACCACGCATCCACTTCGTCGGGATCCACACCAGCGAGTAAGGCAAAGTTCCCCGTAATCATTAAACGCTGTATGTGATGCGCATAGGCATGCTCAAGAGATTGATCAATGGCGTGTTTTAAGCAATTCATTTTTGTATTGCCTGTCCAATACCAATCAGGAAGCTTGGCTTGGTGATTAAAGAAATTTAACGAAGCGTACTCTGGCATTTTTAACCAATAAATACCACGCATGTATTCTCGCCATCCGATGATCTGTCTTACAAAACCTTCTACTTGATGGTATTCAATTTCTTCTCTACGACTTTGCCATGCTTTTATCACTTCTTCGATTACCTCTAAAGGAGAAATCAATTTTATATTCATGGAAAAAGAAAGGCGTGAATGATACAGCGACCATTCTGTTGGTGTCATCGCATCTTGGTACGTACCAAAATAGGGTAAAAAATAGTTTATAAAATGCTTTAACAGCGCTAGCGATTGATCTCTATTGATAGGCCATGCATAATTCAGTGCATCAATTTTACCAATCGTTTTTACGTTTGATGTGTTTAGTTCATCGAAAATAACACTCACGTCGTTTTTAAAAACTAGAGGAGAAGGAATAGAAATAATTTTCGGTAATTTTTTCCTGTTGTCTTGGTCAAAGTTCCATTGTCCATTTATGGGCTGCCCAGCATCCATGAGTATAGTATGCTTCTTACGCATATACCGATAAAAGCTTTCCATGAGGTAGTTTTTTTTACCTTTGAAGAAATTTCCTAGTTCTTCTCTGCTGGTTAAGAAATGTTCGGTGTCGAAAGCACGGTGTGTGATGGCAAGTGTTTTTGTGTAGGCTAACAACACCTGATCTAATCGATATTCATCGGGTAATTGATACTCAAAATGTTTGTAATGTTCTTTCTGAATGAATGAATTAATATTTTTTTCGAACGATTGTAGATTGTCTTTATCGTTTAACTTTATATAAGTAATGTTGTGATGTTGTTTTTTTAGCGTATCGCTGAACGCGCGCATCGCAGCAAAAAAACCAACTACTTTTTGTACATGGTGGCTTGCATAATCTGTTTCTGTTCGTACTTCCATAAGCACGTAGGTAACCTCTTCATTAACTTGCTTAAACCAAGAATGATGAATATTGAGTTGATCACCTAAAATGAGTCGAAGTGTTTTCATACTTTCTCTTTTTTGCACCTACTGCTGCAGTATTTTACTTCTGTCCAGTTTTTGCCCCATTTTTTTCTTCATGTAAAAGGTCTCTGACATTGTACACACATTTTAGTGGGCAGGTCTGATTTTTTTACACCTCTCATTACAT
>JAYTLG010000019.1:0-2022 GCA_043729555.1 Cytophaga sp. | reverse complement strand
AGAGATGAAAAAAAGTTTTTTTCATCTCTTTGCATCAAATTTCAATTCAAATTATTCTGAGTCAACAGCAAACCAATTTGCATCTGCGTAATATATTTTAGTATCTGCCCACGTAGAAATGATTAAGTCAAACCCTTTGTTAGTTATGGTTAACGTATCTGCATACAAGTTTAAACGTGTGTTGAAATTCTTGTCCGTATCTATGCCTTTTAAGCTAACAAATACTTTTGGGGCATTTTTAAAATCTTTCTTGAACGGAATGTATTTACGTACCGTTCTAGTATCACCTGGATTGATTGTGTCTGTAATCCAGGATTTGTCATCAAAATACATTGCACCAACAGTTCCAGTTTGTATTTCTGAATTTGAACTGCAACTTGTATTTATTAGTCCTAAAAGGCAAATTGTTGCAACACACATTGTTTTAATAGATGAATTCATGTTAAATTTATTTTTGTGGTTTGTTTTTAAATACATTATTGGTTTTTTTAAATACTAAATTTAAGCTTCAACTTCTTTTTTCTTAAATACCAATACACTTCTGCTTGGCGTATAAATACTCAGTTGGCCTTCTTCATTAGTGTGGTATTCAACAGTATCGTCTACACGGTTGTGACCTCCAAATCGAATGTCGTCGCTGTTTAAAACAATTTCGAATGTGCCAGGACCGAATGATTTGAATCTGTAATCAAAAATCGAATTGCTCACACTAAAGTTGAATACAAATATCATGTTGTTGCGTTCGAAGATGATTACTTTGTTGTTGTCGTCCATATTCATTTGCTGCGCTGGGTCTGCCGCAAGTAAATGCGTTTTGCGTACAAGGCGCATCATGGCTTCGTCAAAGGCACCAAGGTATTGGTACTTCAATTTGGTGTTGTCAACCAACGACCATTGTCTGCGCGCGTATTGATAACTCCATCCGTTTCCCTCTCTAGGGAAATCAATCCATTCGGGGTGTCCAAATTCATTGCCCATAAAGTTTAGGTAACCTTCGCCACCCAATGCCATCGTAAATATGCGTAACAGTTTATGTACCGCAATGCCTCTGTCAATAACAGGGTTGGCATCGTCCGTTTGCATGTGGAAATACATTTCCTTATCCATCAACCAGAAGGCAATGGTTTTATCACCTACCATTGCTTGGTCGTGCGACTCTGCATAAGCAATTGTTTTTTCTTTTGAACGACGGTTGGTTAACGTACTCCACATTTCATAGATGTTCCATTCTTCATCTTTCAAATGTTTTAGATACTTAATCCAAAAGTCGGGGATACCCATTGCCAAGCGATAATCAAAACCAACGCCACCATCTTTGATAGTACGTGATAAACCTGGCATGCCACTTACATCTTCTGCAATGGTAATGGCATCTTTTAAATATTTATGCGTAACCTCGTTTGCTAATTGCAAATACGTAACTGCATCGTAATCGACACCGCCGTTGAAATACGTGTCGTAGCTATTAAACGTGCGTATGCCGTGGTCGAAATACAACATCGATGTAACACCGTCGAAACGGAAACCATCAAAGTGATATTCTTCCAACCAATAACGTAAATTAGAAAGCAAGAAACGCTTTACTTCTATTTTTCCGTAATCGAATAATTTAGAGTCCCAGCCTGTGTGGTAGCCTCTGTCGCCCGGGTGGAAGTATTGATGGTCGCTGCCATCAAATTCTGCCAAACCTTCCGATAAGTTTTTAACCGCATGCGAATGGACTACATCCATAATAACTGAAAGACCAAACTTGTGCGCACGATCTACCAAATATTTCAAATCTTCGGGTGTTCCAAATCGAGAAGAAGGTGCAAAGAAATTTGATACGTGGTAACCAAACGAGCCATAATAGGGGTGTTCCATTACAGCCATTAACTGTATGCTGTTGTAACCCATTTGACGAATGCGTGGTACAATTTTGTCCGCAAATTCACGGTATGTTCCAACGCCTTCTTTCTCTTGTGCCATACCTACGTGTGCTTCGTAGATAATTGGGTTCTTGATTTTACGTAAGTTGAAATC
>JAYTLG010000018.1:0-7098 GCA_043729555.1 Cytophaga sp. | reverse complement strand
TGTTACTATCAACAGCAAAACACGTTAACAAACTCATTCGGAAATGAACAACTCCTTTTAAAATTGAGTTGGGTGCTGTTGCAGATTGAACCTGATGCCACGTATCTGTAGCAACGGTTGAACCATCTCCATACATATTCAAATTTCTACCAAGAACCCATACCTCTCCTGTGTAAGTAAGAATTGCTAAAGACCGAAAGGTTGCAGTCATCATTTTAACATCCTTTGGACTAACGCCTAACGGTA
Source organism: Cytophaga sp. (assembly GCA_043729555.1). Classification (GTDB taxonomy): domain Bacteria; phylum Bacteroidota; class Bacteroidia; order Cytophagales; family Cytophagaceae; genus Cytophaga. Next base: position 6,852 of record JAYTLG010000018.1, on the reverse strand, counting down.
GTCCGTCAACTTTACCGTCAACAGTAATTTTTTGAAAACTTGAACTTGTTGTTAATGAAGTACCAATTACTGCACCTCTATCTCCCCATACAAAAAGACCAGTGGTCGTTAATAGAATTGCTTGAGTGCTCCCAACAATCTCTCCATTGTTAGACCCTAACGTTCCCCTAATTGGAATACCTGTTAAATTCGGATAATTCGTACTATTAATTTCCTGAGGCGTTAATACATCATTAATTCCATTGTTTGCTTTTTTCTCTCCCCATACAACTAAACTACCATCCTGCCTACGGGCGATGGTTGAATGGAAGTCGGAAACAATTTGATCATATGGATCGTTGGGTTGACAGGTTTGCGAACATGCGGAAAATCCATACATGAAAATCACAATGCCGATTAAAAAATACTTAATCATAGGTAGCTGATATTTTAAAATTTGTCAAAATAATAGGCTTTCAGTAAATAATTTATGGAAAACAACATCCAAGAGAATATGTTTTGACCAATCAAAAAAAATTAACGACAAACCTTTTATTACATACAAAAATACGAATTCATTTTGTAGAGAACTAATAAATAAAGAAATCAATAGGAGTAATGCTCAAGATCTGTTGGAATGAAAAATAACTTTCTTGTAGTATGAACATTTTTTTAAATGAAAAAAGGGCAATGATAATTAAATCGATTGCCCTTTTCATTAGCTTTTTATAGCACAATTTTATGCCACTTGGTTATTTGGTCGTAAACGATTTGAAATAACATCTGCTCTACCCGTTACGGTGCCTGAGTATCCACTATAGTAAACCGTTCCCGTAAAATCAAATGTGATTCTACCAGTTGTAGGGTCTAGATTCACATTCGTAATAACAAAATCATTCGTGCTTTCAAACTCATACAACTCACCATTAATTACAGTAAGAAAAGAAAATTGATTTACTATGGAATATGGTGCATCTTCTATACCATTTGTACTATAACCATCAAGAGAAAAATCTAAATAATTATTTACATCCTTCAAATCTCTTCTTCCAAAATCCAATGAATAAGTGGATGGGCTCTGTGACTGACCATTATCTTGATAAGAAAATGCATTGTCTTGCAACGATTCAAAGTATTGGAAATTGAATGGAACCGTTGCATCATTTCCATTGTCATCAGTATAAGATATTGTACCCGAAATAGAGCCTTGCTTACTAAGCGTTGATTCGCCAGCGGGTCCTGGTGCACCTTCTTTGGTACGACACGATGTTACACTCATGATAAGAGCAAAAACGATTAGGTAAAATGATTTTTTCATTGGATGGGGAATGGTTTAAATGAATTAAAGGATTATGTATTGATTTAAAACAACATCAACAGTGCCTTGCACAATGGCCGCCCTGTTGAATGAATTATTTACACTTGGATAGGTAAGTTTAAAATTGAAAAACAAATGACCTGTTGCAAAATCAAAGCTATAGTTTGAATATGCAATAACAGGAGTTACAGCTGTTGGTGTAAAGGGACCAAAATTTACCGTTTCAACGCAGTTTGTAGCACAAGTTCGGTCTGTAAAACTAAAATAGGTGTTATTAGCGTTTAATTCTTCCAACGAAAAATCGACCGTTAAATTTGTAGGCGTAGTCATTTTAGTAATTGGACCACCAGACATAATAAAATAATTACTTGCATTTTTTAAACTTCTTCTTTTAAAATCAAAAGTATACAAACTAACCTTGTATTCTGAATATGAATTTTCATCCAAGGATTCATAATAATTAAATTGAAACGGAAACACCACTGAGTCTCCCAATGAATTGGTTGTACGAAGGGTTCCTGAAATAGCACCTTGCTTATTTAGTGCATCTCCTCCTGCGGGTCCTGGCTCGCCATCTTTCGTTCTGCAAGATGTTACGCTCATTAGTATAGCAAACACCAATAGATAAAATAGTTTCATGTGTTACTGTTTTGTGAATTGAATAATTAAAAATTTGAATTATAAAGTAAACATACACATTCATATAATTAAATACAACAAGTAACCGTATGATATTCAATATTTTAATAAAAAAGTGCGTACCGTCTTTAAAACCTAGAATTTGAATAAAATAACATAATTGGAATTTGTGCGTAAAACTATTAAAGGTAGAACTATTAAAGGATAGTTTAGAAAGAAAAGTAGAATAAAGAATTTAGAAAAGTAGACCATATGGTAACCACCAACTCAAAAATAGACCATCCAGATGTTTCGAAGACCAATCCGAACATCATGCCAGACGAACAAAATGAAGAACGTTATTTCTTAGAAGGTCCAAAATCTCGCTGGAAAGAATTCAAATTCTTATTACACATCATTTGGGATTTCCTTGTTGGATTTAGAATATTGCATTTTGCAGGACCATGTGTTACGGTGTTTGGATCAGCGCGCTTCAAAGAAGATCATCCGTATTACAAAAAATCGTTTGAGGTTGGCAAGGCTGTTGCTGGTCTCGGATTTACCGTTATGACAGGTGGTGGGCCAGGCGTTATGGAAGCAGCTAACAAAGGTGCTAAAAGTGGTGGTGGCAAATCAGTAGGTTGCAATATTATTCTTCCAATGGAACAATATGCAAACCCTTGGCTTGATTTAAGTGTTAACATTAAATACTTCTTTGTGCGAAAAGTATTGCTGTGTAAATATTCTTACGCCTTTGTTTGTATGCCAGGTGGAATGGGAACCTTAGATGAATTTTTCGAAGCTGTGACGCTTGTTCAAACAAATAAGATCAAACGCTTTCCAATTGTCTTATTTGGGAAAGAATATCACAAGCATTTGTACAAACACATTGAATACATGGCTGAAGCCGGAACCATTTCACCAAAGGATTTGGAGTTGTTCTTATTCACCGATAGCATTGAAGAGATGGAAAACCATTTAACAAAATATGCTGTGGATGGTTTTGGTTTGAAAAAAGTTACAAAGATGAAACGTTGGATGATATTCGGCGAATAAAAATATACAATGCCTATAAACAACAATGCCCGAGTACAAATCACTTGGGCATTGTTTTTTATAAGTAGATTGATGCAATTCGTTTTACGTCCAATTCCAATTCAACCGTTGGCCATTGCCCTACAATACTAGGAATTTGCATGATTTCATCCAATATCTTTTGATGCATTTCTCCTATTTGCTTAGCTTCTGCATAAGGTGTATCTGAAAAAGAAACAAGTGTATACTGAGGTATAAATTTGTCTGCAAATTCTTGATGCAGATATTTCTCTACTTTTTTTCGAATTAGAAATTCTTCATCCGCAACAAGATCACGCATCTCGACAAAATTTTGTAATGCCAAATCCGAAATTGCATCCGTATGTATTTTTCGTTGACGATAAAACTCTTCGAAAATAGCGTTCCATGAAGATGTTGATTTTTGATGTATAATCTCCGACAAAATACGACAATCCTCAAAGCCCGCATTCATACCTTGTCCGTAAAAAGGCACCAAAGCATGCGCAGCATCACCAATCAATACCGTATGTGCGTTAAACCAATTATCTGTATGAATGGTTGACAACTGAGAGGTAGGGTGTGCGTTAAATTGTTCATTTAAATCAGGAAACAGTTTTAACGAATCAACAAAATACGTATTGAAGAATGATGCGACCTTTTCCTCGGTATCCAATGCATCAAACGAAACAGCACCTTTCATTGGTAAAAATAATGTCGCTGTAAAGCTTCCATCTTTATTTGGCAAAGCAATCAACATAAAGCGCTCTCTAGGCCATATGTGCAGAGCTTCTTGGTTTTCTATGTAATGCCCATACGCTGCTCCTATCTCAAGTTCTTTATAGCCATAATCCAGTGTATTTATCAAAGGATCAATATGAGATTCTTCAGCAAGACATTTTCGAATCATTGAAAAAGCACCATCTGCACCTACCACAATTTCATTTGCATCTGTTGTTACTTCTGTGCCAACACCGGATGAAAACACCCACTGTTTTCGATCTAAAAAATAGGCTTTACACGCATGATCAAAACAAAATTCCACACCTAAGGCTTCCGCTTTCGAAATAAGTAAATGATTCAAATCTCCTCTACCAATTGAATTGATGTGTTGTGAAGACTCTCCATATGCTTGATAAGATAAAGAACCCCTTACATCGTGTATCGCGCGACCAAACATAGGTACAGCAAGCTCTAAGGCTTCCATATCCAATGCTGGCAAAGCATCCTTTAAGGCGTGTAACCCACGTTGACTTATTGCTAAATTAATAGATCTACCTGCATCAACATTATGTACGCGCGGGTCTAATCGTTTTTCAAACACACGAACTGTATACCCTTTTTTAATTAAAAAAATAGACAATAAGCTTCCTACCAATCCTGCTCCACAAATGCTTATACGTTCGTTCATGCTTTATACGAGTGTTGCATGTTTAGACAATTCCATTACAAAAGAATATACTTCTTGATAGGTATTGTACAATGGAACCGGAGCCATACGAATGACATCGGGTTCTCTCCAATCTACAATAAAACCTTTTTTTGAAAGGATATCGAACAACTCTTTCCCTTTGTTGTGTTGCACTCGAACAGACAACATACTGCCATGTGTTTTTTTATCTGTAGGCGTAATCAATTGAATAATAAATTTTTTAGTTTGATCTTCGCAACACAAGGATTGAATTAAAAATACCATGTAATTAAATAACGTATCTCGTTTTTTTGAAATTTCAACCTTGCCTGCTTGCATAAAAATATCAAGCGATGCTTTTAATCCAACCATATTCATAACAGGGGCATTACTAACTTGAAAACCTGCAGCGCCCGACAATGGATTAAAAGAACCTTCCAAATTAAATCGAGTATGTTTATCATGACCCCACCAGCCTGCCATGCGCGGTGTTGTTTTATCATGACCGTGTAATTGATGAATAAACGCACCACCAACAGCACCGGGTCCCGCATTCAAATATTTATAACTACACCAGACTGCAAAATCAACTTTCCAATCATGTAATTGTAAATCAATGTTGCCGATTGCATGTGCTAAATCAAAACCAACCAATGCACCTGCACGATGTGCTGCTTGTGCAATTTGATTCATATCAAAAGCTTGCCCGGAGTAATAATTCACACCGTTAAAAAACACCAATGCAACTGTAGCTTGGTTTTTTTCTATACACGCACAAATTTCTTCGGTTGTTAGTTGTGCATTTTTCTTTTTAGGTTTTAACTCAATGATTACTTTTTTAGGATCATATCCATACTGCTGCACCAAGGTTTCAAGAGCAAATCGATCGGAAGGAAAATTCCATGCCTCTGTAATTATTTTTATCTTTTTACCTGAAGGTCTATAAAATGCAGCAAACATAAAATGTAAATTTGCTGTTAAACTATTCATTGCAACCACCTCATCGGGATAAGCGCCTGCTAGTACAGACAAGGGTTTGGCAAACGCTTGGTGATATGTCAACCAAGGATTTTTTGCTTTCCAATGCCCTTCTACTGCCCATGTCGACCAGTCATTCAATTCTGCAAGCATCAACGCTTTTGTGCGCTTGGGTTGCAAACCTAAGGAATGTCCACAAAAATACGTGGTGCTTTTCGCTAATTTAGGAAACAAAAACGCTTTGCGATAAACTGCTAAAGGGTCTTCTTTGTCAAGTTGAACTGCAAACGATCGTGTTATAAGAAATTTTGTATGCACGTATTCAGATTTTATCGTTTAATAGGTGCCTGCATTACCGTGCCACATTGCTTACAAGTACACAGTTCTTTTGAACTATAGAAGTTCTGCATCACGATTGGTAATTGATTTACAATGTCTTTCACATATACAAACTCTTCGTATAATTTATGATTACACGATTCGCAAAACCACATAAAGCCATCAAGCTCATCTGGATTTCTATAGCGCTCTATTACCAAACCAATTGTATTTTCGCCTCTCTGAGGACTATGAGGTACACGAGCTGGGAGTAAAAAAATTTCTCCTTCGTTTAATGGTATCTCAACAATCTTTCCATCTTCAACAATTTTCAATAGAATATTTCCTTCTACTTGATAAAAAAACTCTTCGCCTTCGTTGTAATGAAAATCTTTTCGCGCATTCGGTCCACCAACAACCATGACAATAAAGTCATCATTGCCAACATAAACTTGCTTATTCCCTACAGGAGGTTTTAATAAATGTCTGTTTTCTTCAATCCAGACCTTAAAATTAAAGGGTTTCAACATTCTACAATTCAGTTAAATGAACACTTATTTTATATAAAACTTTAGATTTCAAATCCATCCATATAATTTTCAGATATAAAGTACGTTAATTTTAAATATAGACACCACAATTCAAGGATATTTCATCGGTATGGTGTAATTTTAATTCATATTCCATAGACGTAAACGAATACTAACGTCCCAATAATTATCAATCTGCCATGTATAAAAATTTCAAATACACATTAATAGCCATTTGTACTCTTTTAATCCTAGTTTCTTGTAAAAAGAAAAAGGAAGAAACAGTTAGTCCTGCTATATTCACACCCGATAAATCTATATCCCTACTCAGTAGCAATACGTCGTTAAAAGATTCTTTATACGTATTACGAACAAAATCTAGTGCTAATTTTAGAGTATCAGCGAATGTAAAAACAATGGGTGTTGAAATGAAACGTTTATATATTTTTAATAGAATATTAGACGATATCAATACACCGGGGAATTATACAAGCGTTGAAATAAACGGCTATTTAATAGACGGCAATAATAATTATTATCTTCCAATTTCTGATGCTCATAAAGACAGCACCATTAACGAAGTAAGTGTTACATTGCGCGTAAATTTAACTACTGCAGTTATCGATGAATTTTATTTTGTTTATACA
>JAYTLG010000017.1:0-3153 GCA_043729555.1 Cytophaga sp. | reverse complement strand
TGCTAAAACAAATCATTATCGATGCAAACAATATTTATCAAAACTAGTAAAAAGCAATCCAAGATTGGTTAACCTATTATCAAATTGAGACCGGAATTAGAAACATATCAGCTTATAGATCATTTTCTAAATGGAGAATTGAAAGGAGACGCGCTTCTTGCATTTGAAAAAAGATTGCAGGAGGATGCAAGTTTTGCTGAAGAAGTTTCTTTTCAAAAGTTGACCAATGCGGTTGTCGTCGGCGCTTCTTATGACAATATCCGTTCTCAAATAAGTAGAGATGTAGATAAAATTGACGCTTCTAAAAATACAAAAAAATGGTTGGGTGGTGCGCTGGGCGGCATCTTACTTTCAACCATTATCGTTGCCACCTATTCTACCAATAAAGCCCCTACCGAAAACTTCTTCGAGGATAAAATTGGACAAACAAGTTCTACAATTTCCTCAACTACAGATACCACAACTATTTCTACAGCACCAATTGTGAAGAATAGTATTGCAATTAAAGAAAGCACGCCAATACAATCGACGCAGTTAAATAAAGCCAACCAAGCCGCCCTTGTAATTATTGATACGCCTAAAATTGTTTCAAATACAGAACAAAAAATCTTACCTGTTTCGGCTTACCCTACGATTACACCAACACAACAAATTGCGGCTCCAAAGTTAATCGACCCATGTAAGGATATAAAAATACATACAATAATCAGTACGCTACCGAGCTGCGAAAATAGTAATACCGGAAGTATTAACATCCCCTCCGAATCAATAACAGGAGGAACAAAACCTTACAGAACCACCTTAAATAAAACAGTGGTGCCCAAATTAAAAGAGACGTACAACTATTTACAAGCGGGTGACTACACCGTTTACATTACAGATAAAAATGGTTGCAGCTCAACAATTGCCGCAACGATTGAATCTCAACGTTGTGTAAAAAAAACCTATGTATTTTCACCTGACAAAGGTGAAACATGGAAAATTGAAGGAGTAGCAAATCAAGAATACGCCATTACAATAATTAATATAGCCGGAAATCAAGTGTACAAGTCACAACACACGAACGGCGAATTTGAATGGAACGGCATAAATCAACATGGTACATTATTAGATGCAGGTTTGTATATTTATCTTTTAGAATATACAAATGGAACGAAAGAAAATGGACAAGTAACCATAATACGATAAGTTTTGAAAACGGAACACTACAAATTGTCAATCATAAAGAATAGAATACAGCTCTGTACCGTGTTGTTTCTGTTTACGATTCTGCATGCTCATGCTCAATTGGTTGCAATTCCAGATGTTAACTTCAGAAACCGTTTGATTGCCTACTACCCTTCTGTTATGACGGGAAATCTTTTAAACACTACAGCAGCTAACAATTTCACCCCAGATTTGATTCTTACAAACGCAAACATTTCTGATTTATCTGGTATTGAACATTTCACTTCTATTGTTAAAATAGAAGCGTCTGCAAATAACCTCACAACTATTCCAGCTATTCCAGGACTTACCTCACTAAAATACCTTTACCTAAATTACAATCAATTATCGAGCCTACCTACATTAAACCACTTAACGAATTTACTGCAATTACAAGTTGCCTATAACAAACTATCAACCTTACCTACTATTAATAATTTAACAGCCTTGCAAAATTTGATGCTCAATGACAATCTATTTACAACATTGCCTGACATTTCAAATTTAACGCAATTGAATATACTCATTATTGGAAACAACATTTTTGGTACCTTACCCGATTTTTCTGCCTATATTAATTTAATAGAATTGCATTGCAACCAAACTGGCATAACCGAAATTAGAGGTTTAAATCAATTGAAAAATTTAAAAAAATTATACTGTTGGGATAATGCAATTACAAGTTTATCGAATTTAAATAACATTACTACTTTGACTCATTTATATGCCTTCGCAAATAAATTAACAAGCTTACCAAACTTAACAAACAAGCCTAGTTTTACAACAATTGAGATTTATAATAACGCATTAACATTCGAAGATTTATTGCCAATCAACGGAATACCCAGCGTTACATCTTTTATATATAGTCCACAAGATAGTTTGGGCTTGTTCACAAAACAAGATGTGCGATTATTGCATTCTTTAACATTGTCAATTATTGAAGATGCAGCCATCACAAGTAATATCTATACTTGGCATAAAAACACTGTAAACATTGCAACAACATCTATCGGTCAATATTCTGTTCCAGTAGCAGCAAATGCCGACGCTGGGGCGTATTATACAACCATCACGAACCCAAATCTTCCATCATTAACATTAACACATCGTTTGTGGGACATATCAATTATTAATTGCGTTGATCTTGTTTCCTATGACTTCAACATTCTGCTAAATGAATGTAGTAACGGTGCAACAATTCACACATCTGTTGTATTAGCTGGAGGGCTTATGCCTTATACCTATAAATTATCACCAACGCTTTCGACCGATACGATTAAAAACAACACTGGAGACTTTAGCCATATTGCACCCGGAAACTATAGCTTCAATATTGTGGATGCAAACAATTGCGGTATGGATACGTCAGCAATCATAAAAAGACCTGCGACATGCGACCCTGTTATCACTCCAAATGGCGATCCTCAAATGAGTTCCTATTTTATTGAACAAGCCGGGGTAGCAAAAGTAGTAGACATTAAAGGGAATACAATTATTCAACTTACGAGTCCTGCAGTATGGCATGGCACCAAAGCAGACGGATCGTTGGCCGATGCAGGCTACTATGTGATATTAGTAAACAATACAAAAGTTACGAATATTACCGTTATACGGTAATAAGGACGATTGTGTCATTTAACTAATTTCCCTTCTCACAAAAGATTCTATTTTTATGAATCCGTTTAAAAATGTAATATTGTATCGTTTAATCATTTTAATTTTAACGATATGGATTTATTTTGGATTTACGACGTCTCAAGTTTTTGGTCTTTTTTAATTGTTGTAGGTGGATTTACGCTATTCTCCGTCGGTGGTATTTTTATTATGAAACCATTCGTTTCTAACTGGTGGTCGGGCCATGACAACAACGATCAAATTGCATTTTACCTTTCGGCCATTGGTGTATTTTATGGCATTACTTTAGGTTTACTTGCAGCTGGTGTG
>JAYTLG010000016.1:0-1665 GCA_043729555.1 Cytophaga sp. | reverse complement strand
AACGACTCCAGCGGAGTCGCATGTTTATAGAAAAAAACAGCCAAAGTATAATCATGCACGGAGCTCCGCCGAGGAGCGACATTACAGAACATAAAAGGCGTTCAATATTATGCAAACGAATTAACCATTCGCATTCTGATTGTGCGACTCACTTGGAGTCGTATTACTTGGGATCAATTTATGCTATAAACATGCGACTCCGCTGGAGTCGTTCCGAACATCCACCTTCAATATTTTTAAAAGTAAGTTGAAAAACCAAATTGAATCGCTGCAGTTTTTGATGGAGGATTATTCAAAATATCTGTTGCCCACGAATATCGATAATTGGCACGAATAACCGTTTGCGGCAATAAACGCCAGCTGATAGCCGGCACTACAGCAATGATATCATCACCAATATTTTCGCCGGTTTCATTAAAAGTTCCTACGTTGTAATCAACATATTCTAAACGCACACATGCATTCAATACAGACTGCTCAAAGCCTAATATTTTCTTCCTTAAAAATGGCTGTACAAAATCAATAAAGCCGCCTTGCTGTTTACTCCCGTATTGTTGACTGTATGTTTCAGGCACATCAATCAAAGCCCACACCCATTCGCCTCGTATTGCCGTTTTAGTTGGCAATACTGAATTGAAATCAATTGCAATCAAATCGGCTCTACGTTTAGAATCTAATTCAATACCATCTTCTTGGAATTTATTATACACGCTTCCCATCCACGACAAACCAATCTCTCCTATTTTACGATGCCCCACTGCTACTTTTAACGTCGTCTGTGGTATACCATTAAAACTTTCTTCAAACCGATCGGGGTCTAATTTTGTTGCCGGAATAAATGTTCTGTTCATGGAATTATTAATGATGCGGTCGTTAAAGCCATTTGACAAATAAGTTTCATACGCAAATGCCAATTTGTTTTTTGAATACTTGCCCCATGCGCCAAAGCCCACGGTACTCCAAGTAGACGGTATGATGGTAGTTGCAGAAATTGGTCGGTCTATAAACTCCCACTTCGGACCATCGTGATTTTGATTAAATGCCCCAATCGGATTCATGATAATACCACCACGCATATTAAACATGGGATGGAATTCTAAATCCATTGCAGCAAATTCAATATTAATTTCCTTTGTACCTTCTTCAAATTCTATTTCAGACAAGAAACGAATACGCTTCCCAATAGCAGACGAAAGAAAGATTGTCATACGGCGCATTTGAAACGACAAACCCTCGGTTACACCATCTGTTGTTTCGTAATTACTATTTGCTTCAATATAACCACCAAGCGCAACAGGCGACTTTCCTACTGTCAAGAAAGGTCTATTGTATGTTGCATCAACATTTAATTGAACAGTAGTATCTTTAATAGCTACTCTTTTAAACAGCGATGAATCAATTTGAGCATGCGATAGGAGTTGTATCGAACAAGCTACTAATAGTAAGATGTATTTCATTGATTTAGATTAATTTTCACGTGAAGTAAAATGTACACGCAGCTACATTTATGACAATTGAATTTGAATGTATTTCCCTTCAATTGAAGTTTTAAATTTTCTCAAATTTGTTTGTGCAGGTCCTTGTGTTACATTACCTAAAGTATCAAATTCACTTCCATGTGCAGAACAAACCAAATGTTCACCATGGGCAGACAACTCAACACCT
>JAYTLG010000015.1:0-8760 GCA_043729555.1 Cytophaga sp. | reverse complement strand
CAAGTATTTAGCACGTTTTTGTTCCTATGACAAAAGAGAAAGAAAGAATTTTCAACAATGTTTTGATCAAGCTTTCTCTTAAGTTGACGCGTATGCCCGATGGGGTCGTGCCGACAGGGTAAAGATATTTGCTATATAGATGCGACTCCGCTGGAGTCGTATCTATTAAACATTCGATTGTTTTTTTTATTAATCATTTTTTAAAAGTCCTATTAGTTTATTTAAATAGGAAGCTATAAATAATTAAAATCACAGTCAAATGCGCACTGACTCCAGCGGAGTCACATGTTTATAGAAAAAGTAATTCATGCAATACCACACTCGGAGCTCCGAACAGGAGCGACAGTAGACTCTGTCAGACAATTATATATTGTTGAAAAACGACAAATTATCTATTTGAACAATTCAATCGCTTAACTAACCTACATTGAAATATGAATTATGAATGAAATTTAATTGGGATCGATATACATAAAAAAAATCCCTCGATAGCAGCATGTAGAGCTATCGAGGGATTTTTAATTATACGCGTTCAAACAACTATATACCGCTCACTTTTTTATCTTTCGGATATTTAATTGAGTATTTCAAAATAATTTTCGTTGTTTCACCCGATGCAATGGTGCGTTTCCATGTTAGTTTTTTCGTGGTCTCGTCGACAGTTGCGCCTGATGCTTCAACCAATTCTACACTTAATACCCCGTTTTGAGAAATTGGATATTGGTCTTCTATAACGATCGTTACCGGATCTCTTTTTGTATTTCGAATTACAATTTCATACCCGTAATCATCTTTTCTATTCGAGCCAAATACTTTTTTAGATGTGTAATCGGTAATTAGATTGCGTTCTACAACGATGCGTGGGTCGCGACCTAAGGCAATGTCTAAGGTGTCGGATGTGTTGCTGGCGTCGATATATGTTTTGCCTACAAAGGTACCTTCAAAATAAATGTTTGCATTTCCAGAGATGATGTTGTAGGTATCCCACTTCGCTACACGTGCCAATAAGAAAGCCGACAATTCTAATTTTGGCACCACTGCATATTCGTAGTCGGCCGTTAAGTCAATGTTTTTAACATCCACTTGTTGCCCTTTGCCACCCGATAAAATGGTATAGGGGATGCCAATAACAAACTCTACGGATAAGGTTGTTTCAACTTCGGATGTAAATTCAGCAATCGTAGCAGCACTTACATTTGCTTTCATGTCGTCAGAACTAGGTTTTCCTGCACTCTCACTTTCTGACCAATTGTAAGAAGGAGTCATTACTTTATCTTTATTTTTTTTATAGGTGCTCGGTTCGTACACATCGATAAACCAGCTTGTAAGCACTGGTTTTTCACCTCCTATAGAAGGGTTTGATGTAGATAAGACAACTTTCACATTGCTCCAATCATACCCGGTGTTTTGCAATACTTGCGCTTTGTATGCCAATTGTACCGGCGACTTTGCATCCTTTGCACGGATGTCGTATAGCGGATACCATCCCGCATTGCTTGTGATATAGGTAGTTGTTAAACTTCCCGTTATCGCAGATTTTGCAGACACCGTAACAATAATGGTGCTACTTGGTTGGTTTACTGCTTGGTTGTATTCTCTTAATTGATTGTTGTAACTGTTTACAATTACTTGATACTTGTTGTTGAGTATTTTATTGTCGATAATTTCTTCGCGAATGGCTTCCATACGCTCTCTAAAGAAATCGGCCATGGCTTCCAATTCTTTTGCCGTAAGATTGGTGTTTGTTCCTTTGATGTTTTGATTGGCTAATATCAATTGTTCCTCTTTATTTAAGATTTCATTGATTTGATTGTTAAAATCAATTCGCACGCTGTACTTCGAAATGGAATCTTCCATCTGCGCAATTTTTGCAGGTTTGTTTTCCTTCTTCAAATAATCTGTTTCGTGTTCTACAGAAAGTATGGTAAAATCGCCTTTGCCGCTTACTTGTATGCTTTGAGGATCTAAAAATGTTGTTTGGTTTTGCAAACGAATCTGGGTCTTTCCCGATTCAATCGTAATGGGCGTTAAGGTTTCTATCTGTGCACGGTTTAAAAAAACCGTTACTTGTTTGATGCTTGGTGTCGCATTGATGGTATGCTCCTGTGCAACTAGTGTCAAGCAATTCAGTAATATAAACCCAAGGGCGATGAACGGTTTTTTCATGTCTTTCATTGTGCTATAAAATAGTTATTTCTATGAATGAACGCTGTGCTCAAAATTTGGCACACAACTAACAACGAATATACCATTTTTTTATTCTACATCGGAGGTAAATAAAGGCTTAAGCGCTAAGCGTTAATAAATTGATGGCGTAAGGTGTTTTTTAGGACTGCAAAACCATTGATTTCTATCAAAACATCTTATTTTTGTAGTCTAAATTGAACAACTATGTATTCCTATAAAGACCTATTCGCGTTTACAAAAAATGTATTTTTATCAATGGGTTGCCCCGAAGCGGATGCACAGCTTGCAACAACGGTTTTATTATCTGCTGATTTGCGTGGTGTTGATTCGCATGGCGTTGCACGTTTAACAGGTTATGTGCGTTTATGGGAAGCAGGTCGTATCAATGCAAAACCAAATGTGCGCATCGTGCACGAAACACCAAGTACCGCTACCGTTGACGGCGACGGCGGTTTGGGATTGGTTGTAGCGCCAAAGGCCATGCAAATTGCGATTGATAAGGCAAACCTTGTAGGCACTGGTTGGGTGAGTGTTAAAAACTCCAACCATTATGGCATTGCAGGTTATCATGCTATGATGGCTTTAGAGCACGATATGATTGGCATTTCGATGACCAATGCGAGTCCGCTGGTTGCGCCAACACATTCGTTGAAACGTTTGTTGGGCACAAATCCAATTGCAGTTGCAATCCCTGCAAAAGACCAACCACCGATGGTTGCTGACTTTGCAACAACGACTGCAGCAAATGGAAAATTAGAAATATTGCAACGCAAGAATTTAGATGCACCACTCGGGTGGATTCAAGATAAAAACGGTGTAACAACACCCAATGCACACGAGTTGAAAGACGGCGGTGCTTTATTGCCCTTAGGTGGCGATCGCGAACACGGCAGCCATAAAGGTTATTGCTTGGGTTCGATTGTAGATATATTTTCTGCGGTATTGTCAGGTGCAAATTATGGCCCTTGGGTACCGCCATTTGTAAGTTTCTTGCCCATGCCTGCAGATCCAGTAGGTGAAGGCATTGGACACTTCTTTGGCGCCATGCGTGTAGATGCATTTAGGCCAGCAGACGATTTTAAATCGCACATGGATAATTGGATTACGACATTCCGCAATGCACCTGCTGTTGAAGGCGAAAAAGTTATTATACCCGGCGATCCCGAGCGTGAAATATATGCATCACGCATGAGCGACGGATTTGATTTGTTGCCTCCAGTGGTGAAAGATTTGAAAGAAGTTGCAGAGAAGTTGGGCGTTGCGTTCATGAATTAAGAATATTGACCGCAAGGAACTGTTTGCCGTGGTTGTGTCTTTTCGGCCAACCACTTGGCGATGCAGGTGGTTGGCCGAAAAGGCACAACCACGGCACATTAAATTGATAATATAATGGCGCTCCTTGTGTTTTTGCTTTGCACACTTTGCGGTTAAAAGAGAATCTTAACTACAGAGTACATAAGTAGATTCACCGTGCATCACTAAAAAAATAAATGCCTAAAAAAAGAGTCATACCAAAGCCGCGTTTACCAAAAAAATCTTTTTCTCGAAAAGGCAAGGGTTTATCTCCATCGCCAAAAGTCTGGATGTACCTCCTTGGTTTTTTATTTTTATTCGTCTCTTGGTATATCAGCTTTTCTTCAAACACGGCTTTTCGTTCTTCGGCTTATTACGTCTATATCTCTAGAGGAACCGAGATTGAAGCCTTAGCCGATACACTTACCAATCGCAATGTGATTAAGTCGTCCATAACATTTAAATGGATGGCTTCAATTTTACATATTGAAACGCTGCGCCCGGGTATGTACCGAATCGGTAAGGGTTGGGGCAATTATCGTATGTTGTCGTTTGTGGATGATGCTGAAATTCGCATGTCGCAATTGATTGATTTGGCCGAATACCGTTCGCGTAAACGCACCATTTCCGAGTTGTGTGAACTCAGCAATGTAGATGAAAAAGCGTTTTTGAAATTATTGAAAGATGAAGACGAGGTCGACGACTTAGGGGGCTTCACGATCGAGTCGGTGTATTGCATCTTTCGGCCAGGTAGGTATCGTGTCTGTAAAAATATGCAACCCAAAGAATTACTTGAATACATGGCCTGCAAGTACGTTCAATTGTGGAACGACGAACGTAGAGCAGAAAGTGATCGATTGGATTTGACCGAAGATGAAGTCGTGATTTTAGCTTCCATTGTATATTCCGAAACAAAACAACGCAAAGAAATGCCCGCCATTGCTGGTGTGTACATCAATCGATTGCACGATAATATGAAACTGCAATCCGACCCAACTGTATTGTTTGCGCATACCAGTATGGATTCCCGCAGGGTTTCCAACAAGCAATTAGCCATCGATTCGGATTACAATACCTATGTAAAAAAAGGTTTGCCGCCGGGCCCCATCTGTATCGTACCAACATTTGTAATCGACGAAGTGTTGAAATACGACTCGCATACATTTTATTACTTCTGCGCCAAAGGCGATCAATCGGGCTGTCACAATTTTTCATCTACCTACGAGGATCACATGGTAAATGCAAAGAAGTACAGAGATGGATTGAATAAGAAGAAAATCTATAAATAAGTTGCTAGGAACTAGTTTCTAGGCGCTTGACCAGAAAATAACGTTTTGTTATTGTTGGTGTTTCTGCCTAAGCAAATCAATTATATTGGAATTAAGGCTATGCAGACCACCAATAACTTACAATAACCAGTTAAGAAACCCCTTGCAGCAATTTTCGCCTATCTTCAGCGCTTTATTCTTTATTTTTCCCAATTTTAATACAGATACAAGCTCTTTTAACGTTACCTTTTACACATAACTTCTTATATTTACTCCATTGTATATATGTTCATGAAGCACCTCGTTTTAGTTTTTTTATTTACCCTTTCGTGTAATGTGTTTGCGCACAATCATCAGGTTCAGTACGACTCTTTGGTGGATGTTTATTTTTCTTCCGCCAAAAAATACATGAACGAAAAAAAGTATGATTCGGCACACATTCAGTATAAAGAATTGTTTAAGTTGAAGAGCACCATTCCAGATAATGCCGCTTATTACTACGGTTTAAATCAATTGTATCGCACCAACTACAAACAAGCACAAGTTGGTTTCGAAAAATACATTCGTTTGCGTGGCGATCAAGGTATGTATTTCGATAGCTCGCTTTATTACATTGCGCAGTCGCAGTGTTTTGAAAAAGGCTATGTAGAAGTAAAAGAAGAATGTACCGTTTGTCATGGCACAAGCGAATCAAAAGTAAAATGTACCAAGTGTAAAGGTGTCGGTAAAGAATATTGTTCCTCCTGTTCTGGTTCGGGTGTAATCATCTCGAAAAGTAACATGGGAGATAGTTATCAAAAATGCGGCAAGTGCCAAGGCACAGGTATTACGCTGTGTAGCACCTGTAATGGCACACTCCTTCAGAATGGCAACTGTCCACAATGTGGCGGAAATGGATTTGTACTAACGCGTAAAGCGTGTAAATAATAACCATGCAATCTTCTTCTCAGAATACTCTAAAAATATCGGAAGGGATGTTGATCGGCATGTTGGTTGCCGTCAACTTCACACACATCATGGACTTTGTAATCATGGCGCCACTGAGTCCGTTTTTTAAACGTGCCATGTCTATTAGTACCGAACAGTTTGGCTATCTCGTTTCCATTTATACATTTTCAGCAGCGGTTGGCGCTGTCTTTGCGTTTTTCAACATCGACAAATACGATCGACGTACTGCGATGTTGCTTTTGTATTCTGGTTTTATTGTAGCCAATTTATTGTGTGCATTAGCGCCACATTATAAATTCTTTATGATGGCACGTATGTTTGCTGGCTTGTTTGGCGGCGTATTGAATGTATTAATCATGACGATTATTGGCGACACCATACCCATCGAACGCAGAGGAAAAGCTACCGGCATGGTGATGTCTGCCTTTGCAGGCGCTTCTGTAATCGGTATACCAAGCGGTTTGATATTGGCAGGTATGTTTGATTATCACGCACCTTTTTGGCTGTTGTTTATCCTAAGTACCCTTGTTGGTATTGTCTTGTATTTAAAATTTCCAAAACTAAAAACGCATTTGGAAAGTACGAAAGTCAAAGCATCACCGCTGGAAATTATTACAGAATTTATTCAAAATAAAAATGTGCGAAATGCATTGTTGTTTATTTTCTTGTTGATGGTAGGCGGCTTCTCTGTAGTACCCTTCATCAGCGATTACTTGGTCTTTAATGTTGGGTTAAATGAGGATGAATTGAAATATGTGTATTTGGTTGGTGGCGTATCAACCATTATCAGCAGTATTTTGGTAGGGCGTTTAACAGATAAGTTGGGTAAAGTGAAAACATTTATTGTCGCTGCATTGTTTTCCATCGGGCCATTGATATTTGTGACGGTATTGCCGCCCATGCAATTGATGTATGTACTGATGTTTAATGTATTGTTCTTTATGACCTTCGGTGCACGTTTTGTACCCGCCATGACTTTGATGACCACCTGTGTTGTTGCACATCGACGTGGCAATTTCTTAAGCGTAAGTTCTGCCGTGCAATCCATGGGGTCTGGTGTTGCGGTCTTGATTGCATCGTCTATTATTGGTAACAGTGCCGATGGATCCATGTTGAATTTTGGCTGGGTAGGTATGGTAGCCACCATTGCAACGCTGTTGAGTATTGTTTTTTCACTTCGTATCAAAGAAATTTCTTAAGAAACAATGGCCGCCCTTACGCATTGGATAAAAGCATTTCGTTTACGCACCTTACCATTGGCGCTCTCTAGCATTGGCATGGCTGGTTTTTTAGCGTACAACCACCAAGCATTTCATGCAACGGTATTTATGCTGTGCATACTTACAACCTTGTTTTTACAAATACTATCCAATCTAGCGAACGATTACGGCGACTTCATGAATGGGGCAGATGGTGCCCATCGAGTAGGCCCAACACGGGCCGTACAAAGCGGTGTCATCTCCATTGTTGAAATGAAAACGGCCATCGCCTTGTTTTCGGTATTGAGTTTTGTATCGGGTATTGCCTTGTTGTATCAAGTAAAAGAATTGCTAAGCCTTGAAATATTAATTGGTTTTTTAGTCTTAGGTTTGTTGGCTATAGTGGCTGCCGTTACCTATACATCGGGCAAAAATCCCTATGGCTATGCAGGATTGGGCGATATTTCGGTTTTATTGTTTTTTGGTTTTGCTGCCGTATGTGGTACCTATTACTTGCAATCCGGCACCATTGCTGCCCATGTTGTATTGCCCGCATTGAGTTGTGGTTTGCTATCGACCGCTGTGTTGAATGTAAATAATTTGCGCGACATCGATGCCGATAAACTGGTGGGTAAGCGCTCCATACCCGTGCGTATTGGTCCTGTTTATGGACGCTATTATCACCTGTTTTTGATTGTGAGTGCATGGTTGTGCGCTACCATCTACGTCTGTTTACAATATACAGCCCCCTTTAATTTTGCATATATCGTTACCCTGCCTTTGTTTGTAAGACATATCGTGCTGGTATTCAAAACAAAAGAGCCGCGCGCCTTGGATCCATATTTAAAACAATTGGCTTTGAGTACGTTGGTTTTTGTTATAACTTACGGTATCGGAATTACGTTTTTTTGATTATGATAGAATCGAAAGTTGTTGTTTTAGTACGTACTACGCATTCCATTGCAAAAGCTGCCGCAGAGAAATTTTGCGATCAAGGTTTTCGTGTTGTCATGTGGGAAGATACCTCTACACCTATTGATGCAAGTATCCTTGAGTCGTGCAAATTGCGCAAAGGTTCTTGTGTAATTGATCGCTTTGATTTTAGCCAACAAGAAAATTTCGAAAAGGCAGCCGTTAAGGTTATTAAAACCTTGGGGCGCATTGATATTTTGGTAAACAACCCAAAGTTGGCACCCGTATCCAAAGTGCCCAACCTATCTACCGAAGCATGGCACGAAACCATCGACGCCAATCTTTCTGTATTCCTTCATTCGATTAGTGTGATTGCACCTTTTATGCAAGAGCAGAAGATGGGCAGCATCATTAACTGTTGTTTGCCTTTGCGCATACACGACAGCTTAACCGATAGGCATTATGATGGTATACGCGATGGTGTAAAAGGGATTACGCAACTGTGGGCTAGAGAGCTGGGACAAAGCGGCATCAATGTCAACACCATTATACCGGGCTATATTGAAGAAGATAACCTTGCCTTGGCCGATTCTGCCGAGTTAACACAATTTAGATTGAAAATACCGGTACGTCGTTTTGCTAAAGCAATTGATATTGTAAATGCCTACAGTTTTTTAGTTACCGACGAAGCATCGTACATCACCGGCACCGAATTGGTGATTGATGGTGGGGTACGGGTGTAGGTTTTAGTTTCAAAAACTTTTTAGGAAAACCGAATGTGCTATTTGGTTATATAGAAAAAAACAATTTACAATAAATGGAATATAGTAGTACCTAGGTGCTGGTATATACTAGTTAGGTCTTATTTTAACTTAAAAATATAACCATGAAATTAATAACAGCTCTAGTTTTATTTCTTATTTCTAATTCAACTTTCGCTCAAACTAAAAAGT
>JAYTLG010000014.1:0-6846 GCA_043729555.1 Cytophaga sp. | reverse complement strand
ATAATTATTGATTGATATATCGACAATCCGAATACTCTAAAGAAAAGTTGTAAATTTTACCCCTATTGTGCAAACAGAGGTAAATATTTGTTATATTTACCCTTGTGTTAAACACGTGTGTCATTTATACCCTTGTATTATGCCAAATTTTGACCCTAAACAGCCTTTTAATGATTTACCACTATTGCCTCCTGCTTTTGAATTGGAGACAAAAAAAGTATTGTTAAAGACTATTTCGGCTAGTAGAGCACTTGCTCAGTTGAATGGGGCCTTGATACATTTACCCAATCCGAGATTATTTTTAGATACCATTCATTTACAAGAAGCCAAAGCAAGTTCGGAAATTGAAAACATTCTTACCACCAACGACGATTTATATAAATCGATTGTTGCCGATAAAAAATTTGGAGATGTGGCAACAAAAGAGGTGTTGAGTTATAAAGAAGCGCTGTGGTTGGGATTGGAAAAGCTTGAGAAAAGACCTTTTATAACAAGCAACCTTTGTATAGAGATTGTACAATGTATCAAACAAAATACTGCAGGGATTCGTGTGCATACGGGTACTGCTTTAGCAAATAAAAGCGGTGATGTGATTTATACGCCACCCACTGGAGAATATGTCATTCGTAAAAAGTTGGCAAATCTTGAAACGTTTATAAATGAAGAATCTTCTTTGGATCCATTGATTAAAATGGCCTTGATGCATTATCAGTTCGAAGCAATTCACCCATTTGCAGATGGAAATGGGCGAACAGGAAGAATATTGCTCTTGCTTTATTTGAAGATGAGTGGCTTGCTAGATATTCCTGCAATTTATTTAAGTGAATATGTCATTCAACATAAAAACGAATACTATAAACGCTTGCGAAATGTAACGGAGCAGAATGCCTGGGAAGATTATATTTTATACATGCTTGACATGGTTGAGGTAACTGCAAAACTTGGATTAAATAGATTGGATAAAATTACGTCGTTGATGGATACCATGTCCGAACAAATAAAAGCAGCATTGCCGAATGTGTATTCGAAAGATTTAATAGAAGTACTATTCCGATTGCCTTATACCAAAAGACAGTTTTTAATGGATGCAGGATTGGGTTCGGCTAAGACAGTAGGGAATTATTTGCGTGATTTGGAAGCAGAAAATTATCTAAGTTCCATAAAGATTGGTAAAGAAAAACTTTACTTAAATCATCGATTGATGAATATATTAGAGTTGGCGTAAATCGTTTGAAACACCGCAGTTTGTAAGTAGTGATGCGCTTGTTCAACAAATACCAAACCCTACAAACAACACAGAATCACAATACGATAGTCTGAACACAAAAAGATTGAAAAAAGACACAAACATAGAAACCTGTTGGACGATTTGTCCGGACTGTCAGGGGCGCGGCAAAAATAGTCAGCGGTCGCGCAAGTTCGTGCGCCTGCGCCACCAAAAAGCACTGGAGGAATTTGAAAAAAATCAGGGCGAAGGCACAGCACCTGTGCGTCCGAAGAGCAGCCTGCAACCTTGCAGCAATTGCGATGCATCGGGATTGGTACCTGCTGCACATTTCCCAGTTCCCGATACAGAAAACTACCCACACATTGCAATCATTGGTGGCGGTATTGGTGGTGTGGCATTGGCGGTAGCTTGTTTGCACCGTGGCATACCGTTTACGCTGTACGAGCGCGACAACACTTTTGATGCACGTTCGCAAGGCTACGGACTTACCTTGCAACAAGCGAGTAAAGCCATGAAAGGCTTGGGGATTTTGTCCTTAAGCGCAGGTGTGTATTCAACCAACCATGTGGTGCATGGTACAGACGGAAACATACTGAGTGAATGGGGCATGCGTAAGCGGATGAACGGCGATGCAAAAACAAATCCGAAACGCACCAATGTACACATTGCACGACAGTCGTTGCGCTTAGCCTTGCTGGAGCAATTGGGTACTGAAGATGTGGTACAATGGGGACATCGGTTAGTTGATTTTAAAGACAGCGCTGATGCGGGTGTAGCTTTAACGTTTCAAGTAAACGGAGAAGAAAAAAGGGTACATGCAGATCTTCTTGTTGGTGCCGATGGTATTCGCAGTGCAGTGCGCAGCTTGTTGATTGGTGAAGAAGCAACACCCTTACGATATTTGGATTGCATTGTTATTTTAGGAATTTGTCCGATGGCAAATCTCGTTGGCGTAGAGAGTCCGCTGTTGGACGGCGCTACCGTTTTTCAAACCGTCAATGGTACCGAACGCATGTACATGATGCCGTATTCGACCGATACGGTGATGTGGCAATTGAGTTTCCCCATGACCGAAAAAGAAGCGCAAGACTTAAGTGCACTCGGTCCACAAGCACTTAAAGAAGAAGCTTGTCGCAGAACACAGTGGCACAATCCCGTTCCGAAAATTGTGCAAGCAACCGAGGCTGCACAGATTTCGGGTTACCCAGTCTACGATCGTGAATTACTGTCGCCCGAATTATTAGCGAAAGCCCCACATACAACATTGATCGGCGATGCAGCGCACCCGATGAGTCCATTTAAAGGACAAGGCGCAAATCAAGCCTTATTAGACGCACTGGCACTGGCACGAGGAATTGTAAAAGAATGCAGACCACTGTCGAACTGGAAAGCAGCAGGCATCCGTAAAAGTGTTCTCGATGCATTCGAAGCTGAAATGTTGGAACGCAGTGCAACCAAAGTAAAAGATTCGGCAGAAGCGGTGCAACTCTTGCATTCCAATATTGTATTGCGAGAAGGCGATGCGCCGAAGGGGCGCAGTTTGAAGGGGTAGATTGTGTAGCAATAGATGTAGATTATTACAGATTTTTATTAAAAAGTAACTAAGCTCTTTGATATTCAGTTACTTCAAAGGTATCAGACTTAATGATCTCTATTAATACATAAATTTGGCTGGTGAAAATTTAAACAACACCAAACAGACACGTGTTTCGATAGAAATGGTTAATTTTGCCAACATATGAGCGAACCACATTTTGTACTTCCTTTCTTTACCAACCTATTAATTCTGTTGGTAACAGCAAGGATATTCGGTGAAATTTTCGAGCGGTTTAAACAACCTTCTATGATTGGAGAAATTATAGCAGGTATTATTTTAGGTCCAAGCCTACTTAACCTCATTCACAGAACCGAAGACATAAAAGTAATTTCAGAGTTAGGAATTTTTCTGTTAGTAATTTTAGCAGGACTTGAAATAAATATTGACGATATACTTAAATCTTTAAAGGGTCGAAATATTATTATTTCAATTATGGCATTTTTCATTCCAATAATTGGGGGGATTTTGGTAGGATACTATTTCGACCAAGACATTATGACAACCGTATTTATTGGTTTGTGCATTGCAATTACAGCACTTCCAGTAAGCATTCGAATCTTGATGGATTTAGGTAAAATAAACTCCGAAGTAGGTCAAAAAATAATTTCAATTGCAATTTTTGATGATGTATTGGCTCTTTCAATATTAGGTGTATTGCTTACTATTAAAGATACCGATATGTCAGTAGTTTCTGTAGTAAAGGCAAGTACGCTTTCACTCATTAAATTGATAGTTTTTATAGGTCTTTTGAGTGCTGCGTATATATTAATCCGAAAAGTTTTACGAAAAGGAAATTACATTCAGGAATCGCTCGATAAACTTGTTTCAATCCTAAAAGGTAAAGAACCTCTATTTGCATTGTTTTTTGCATTTGTTCTTTTGTTCGCTACATGTACTGAGAATTTAGGATTTCATTTCATTGTGGGGGCCTTTTTTGCTTCTATGCTTATAAGTGAATCGCTCATTGGTAAAGACAATTTGAATGCAATTGAAACCACGACAAGCAATATGGCGATGGGATTTTTAGCACCAATATTTTTTGCAGGTATTGGTCTTGAATTTAATATCGCTTCAATCAGCAATATTGGATTGTTAGCTGCGGTAATTGTTGTTTCCTATCTATCAAAAATTACGGGTGGCTACATTGGTGGAAGACTTGCTGGACTTAATAATCGCGTTTCATTTACGCTTGGTGTGGGATTAAATGCGAGGGGTATTATGGAACTTGTAATAGCTAATATTGCCTATCGAAACGGACTCATAAGCACAGAGGTTTTTTCGATTTTAGTTATTATGGGCGTGTTGACTACCTTGACAACTCCATTATTATTAAAACAGGCATTTAAGCAAATAGAATAAAAATGCCACTGATATTGGTTTAATTAAAAAAATAATATCAATGATGGTTTAACTTACCTGAATTAGAATTCATAGAAGTAGGAAACGGAAACACATCTTCATATTCTTTCGTGCAGTAATCTGCCACTGCATTTTTTATTCTTTGACAACGATTATGTTTATCATCAAAACCAAAATATCCAATACAATTTCTATTCATTTACTAATTTCATTCTTCTGATTTATGATTTTTTCACAAGAAAAAAAAACTATAGATAATTCACTGAGTAGGTGAAGCGATGAAAAAGTAAAACTAAAAGCACACGCATACAATTAACTAAACGATAACGTTTGACAGTGCTCTTCATTAAAATGTAGTCAGAGACTACAGAAAAAAAAGACACTAGTCTCGCTGCGCTAAAGACTAGCGCCAGAGAGAAAAAACGCAAAATTAATAACACAAGGATTTAATTAGCCAAACGATAACGTCACTGGTGCAAGTCTTTAGTGCCAGTAATCAACCATCAACCGCGATGGACATACAACGATTTTTTAAATTTCAAATATGCCCACACAATAAAACAAAAAAAGTGTTCGTTGTAATGAAAACTATAAATTTTCGAACACATGAATCTGTACATACTTTTTAATCCGTAGTTGCTTTATCAACACTATCTATTCTTAAAATGATTAAGGAGCAACAAGACCAGCTATTTCTTGTTTAAATGTTCATTCTTTAACGTCAATGTCTATTGGGTTTGATGACTATTCAATAGTAGAATTTTAAATAAGAACAACACTACAACTAATTTTATATACGAAGGACATTTTTACGGTAGATTAAATACGTCTGTTTTTTTTACACCTCACATGATGCATGATTGTATGTGAATGCCTTATCGGCACTCATGTATAAATCGGTATGCGTCAACTATTCGTAAATAAAATGAAAATAATATATCGGAATTCGTATATCGTATTGTTGTTTTTTTTAACACATATTTCTTATGGGCAAGTTGTTGTCGATTCTTGTTTTTCAAGTATCAATCCGCTGACAGGTTTTTCAGTAGGTCCAGACATTTCAAATATGGGTAGCAACGAAGCGGACGTCATTGAATGGACGGGAACGAAATGGGTGGGAGGATGGCCAGCGACAAACCTAACAATACCACCACCAACACATGCTGTTGGTTGTAGAGCACTATTTATAGGCAATGCCTTGACATGGACTTCTGGCGGTGAAGGATTTTGTTTGCGGTTAGATGCCCCTATGGTTGTCGGACAAAGTTATTCGTACACATTTAATTATGTCAGTCACGGATTTGGAAGCAATGGTGCTTTCAGTCCAAAAATATATTCGAATGCGATACCAGATTATCATTTAGGTTATGCGCTTGGTCGTTTACCCGCCGTGGGTTACGATTGGGAATCGAATACGGTTTCGTTTACGGCAACACCCGATCAAGCAGGACATACTTGGCTTATCCTTACCACCGCCACTGACGGCACTTCGGGATTGATCAATTCATTTTGTGATGCTTGCAATGAATGTAGCGTGAACTTAGGTAACGATACAACCTTGTGTCAAGGAAGCACCTTGGTGCTAGACGCATCCTTGATCAATGCCACGTATATCTGGCAAGATAATTCTACAGCGTACAACTTTACAGTTTCTCAACCAGGTCGTTATTTTGTAACGGCAACAAAAGATCATTGCACGGCCACCGATACAATTGAAGTTCATTATCGTACAACACCACTCATTAACTTAGGAAACGATACAACCTTATGTCAAGGAGATGCTTTGGTTTTAAATGCTAGTGTTATGCAAGGAAGATATCTATGGCAAGATCAATCTACACATGCAACGTACACCGTTACACAAGCAGGAACATATTCGGTAAACGTGATGGCTACTTGTATAGGTCAGTTCAGTATTCGTGTAAACTACATCGATTGTCAGCGAGCGATTGATATACCCAATGTGATAACGCCCAACGACGATGGCTTAAATGATACGTGGCAAATTAAAAATATACACGATTACAAAAATGCGTCCTTATTTATTTATAATCGTTGGGGCAATATCGTTTGGCAAAGTAGGGGTTATCGAAATCCCTGGGATGGTACAAACGATCGAAATGGACAACAACTTCCGGATGGAACGTATTTTTATATTTTAGATGTAATGAGTGATTCCAACGAATCGCGCTACAGTGGCTATGTACAAATTGTAAAATGAGGGTAGCGGTTATTGTAACAAATCTTTCTTAGGCCAAGAGCGGAGACATGCCCCTAAAAATGTGTTACCCATTATTGGCGATTAGCATTCTTTCCATACATCGCCTCTACTTGTCTGGCGCTAGTCTTTAGCGCAGCGAGACTAGTGACTACTATTTTTCTAGTCTTTGACTAGATTTTCTTATTCGGAGAGTTGAGGTTTGTATTGTACTTTTAAAATGTAGTCAAAGACTACAGGAAAAAAATGACACTAGACCCGCTTCGCTAAGTCTTGCGGCAGAGAACTGTCTGCCAGCGTTACCAACCCAGCAAATATTCACCATCATTTTTATGTCCTCTTGCATTAAAACAGTATCTTTAAAATACCAATGCAACGTATCTGCGGAAGTTTATCTGTCATTTTAAATAAAAATCAGCATGTTCGGACTATTTAATAAAAAGA
>JAYTLG010000013.1:0-5324 GCA_043729555.1 Cytophaga sp. | reverse complement strand
ATAGTTAAGCAAAACATGCCTCGGATTCTTAAAATCTCAAAAGCATAATTGTTATTTAAGTCTTGTAAAACGGTCAACCCTATTTAGGCATTGACATTTCATAATTCATAACTCATAACTCGAAACTTACTTTTCAGCAATAACAATTAAATGTCCTGTAAAATTAGCATAGGCGCTATTTTCAAAGCGTTGTTTCTTATTTACAACTTCAAGTATTTTTGCGTAAGACTTGCCAATTGTTTTTCCAAATTTATAACCTGTACGTACCGTAGCAAACATGCGGCCTACACAAGAGATATTTTTGAAGCCCATTGGTTTCAGTACGGATGCTTCTTTTTTAGGCGAAGTAAAATACGCACTGTGGTATTCTTTTCCTTTAAATGTATGAAAAACTTTTTTCAAGTGGTAGAATATGTAATAACCTTCGGTAGCCAAAGTATTTACGTGTGTGATAAATATTTTTCCACCAGGTTTTAATACTCGGTACATTTCTTCGTATGATTCGAAAACAATTTTAGTGTCTAAGTAACGCAATACTTCAATACTGATTACCAAATCAAATGTGGCCGCTTCGAATGGTAAGGCATTTGAATAGCCTTCTACAAACGTAATGTCGGGGAAGTTTTGACGGGCATAATTTAGCATCTTAGTAGATGGGTCTAAACCAGTAACATCGTAACCCAATGTTTTGATATAGGTAGAGAAGTGGCCGGTGCCACAACCCAAGTCCAATACACGAGCGCCTTTCGGAAGTTTAGATAGTATTTGGTCAATCTCTTCAAACATTTGATAGCGACCATAAATAAATTCGTCGGTGTATTTTCCTTGTTGATAGTTAACATATCGACCTTGGAAAATACTGCTGTCGATATCATGTCTTTCAACAGCTTTTTCTATTACTTTCTTATTGCTCATGATTGTTGATTAAAGAATAACATTTATTCATCGTATGCGATTCGAAACCATATAGGTTGTGCAACATTTGTTGATGTTCAAGTATGGAACGCAAAAAGTTTATATTTTTTTCTACGTCTTTACCAAAGTTATGAGGATGCCACCACAAATGAAAGATTTGCCCATTAATTGCAGCATGTGTCATTGCATTTAGAATTCGATCCAGTCGTATAGATTCAAAAGCGCGGAGGGTATGTGAATATGGACGTAAAAAGCGACTGGCAGGTATATTATACAAGCCACTTTCGTGAGGCAGTTTAGGCCATTTGTGCGTATGGTAGCCACTAATATTAATGTAGGCATCTAGAAATCGTACTAGGCGACGCCATTTTGATTCTTTGCTTCTGCTAAGTGGTTTGTATATCCAACTATTTTCAGCACCTCTGAAGCCACGTAAACCTTCTTGCTTGCAAGCTTCTAAAAAAATACTATTATATTGATTGCGCGGAAATATAATGGTATTGAAAGATGTATTACTATTAATCGCCGCTTGTTTGGCTGCTTTTAAATCAAGCTTGAATGTTTCTATATCGGCACCTTCTTCTAGCGTGTAGTAATGGCTAAATGTATGCGTACCAATTTCGTGTTTGTTGCTGGCTTGTATTTGTTTGATGAGCGAAGCTCCGAAGTGTAATGGGTCTGTCGTTTCGTTCGAACCGATGCTTTCAATGTATTCGGGTGTTAGTGTGTATTTCGTATTTGAATATTGCGGCAATTTATTTGGCAATGCTTCAACCAACGTTTCTTTTGAATCAAAATGCAATAAGCCAACTGTGGCAAAGGTTGCTTTGATGTGAAATTCGTTAAAGAGCTCCAATAATTTAGGTATAGCTTCGCGTACTCCTAGCACGTAATTGCCATACGAACGAAGACTTTTAGAATCACGCACTCCCCAGAAGAGTTCAAAATCTAAGGATATAACAAAAGCAGCTTTCATTATTGTGGCCTATTGGTTTGATTGTGTATACGTTTAATTCAGAAATAGGTAGCGATTTGGTTGATAAAATAAAACCTCGCTTTGAGGCGAAGTTTTATTTGTATAGAATAAGAAGTCGAATTACTTCTTTAAAGCTACTTTCAAATTCTCATCAATTGCTGCTAAGAATTCTTCAGTATATAGGTAGTGTTCGCCATGTTTAACTTTGTTGCCATGAATACAAACAGCTAAATCTTTTGTCATTTTACCACTTTCAACCGTTGCTACGCAAACTTTTTCAAGTGTCTGACAGAAGTTAACCAATGCAGCATTGCCATCTTTTTTACCACGGAATTCCAAACCTCTTGTCCAAGCAAAGATAGAAGCAATTGGATTTGTAGAAGTTGGTTTGCCAGCTTGGTGATCTCTGTAGTGACGTGTTACTGTGCCGTGTGCCGCTTCAGCTTCCATTGTAGAGCCGTCTGGTGTTACCAATACAGATGTCATCAAACCTAATGAACCAAAACCTTGTGCAACTGTGTCAGACTGTACGTCTCCATCATAGTTTTTACAAGCCCAAACAAATTCACCATGCCATTTCAATGCAGATGCAACCATATCATCAATTAGACGGTGCTCGTAAACGATACCCGCTGCGTCAAATTTAGATTTGTATTCAGCTTGGTAGATTTCTTCAAAGATATCTTTGAAACGACCATCGTATTTTTTCAAGATGGTGTTTTTAGTAGATAAATATAAAGGCCATTTTTTGCTCAGTGCCATGTTGAAACAAGAAGAAGCAAATCCACGGATAGATTCTTCTGTGTTGTACATACCCATTGCTACACCTGGACCTTGGAATTGATACACATCGTGCTCAATAATTTTTCCATCTGCACCTTCAAACTTGATTGTTAATTTACCTTTTCCTGGCACAACGAAATCCGTTGCTTTGTACTGATCACCAAATGCGTGACGACCAACAATGATAGGAGCAGTCCAGTTTGTAACCAAACGAGGAACGTTTGAACACACAATCGGTTCACGGAATACTGTGCCATCTAAGATGTTACGGATAGTGCCGTTTGGAGACTTCCACATTTGTTTTAACTTGAACTCTTCAACACGTTGCTCATCAGGAGTGATTGTAGCACACTTGATACCTACGCTATATTTTTTAATCGCTTCTGCAGAATCAATCGTTACTTGATCGTTCGTTGCATCACGATTTTCCATTCCTAGATCGTAATATTTAATATCTAATTCTAAGTAAGGAAGGATTAATTTATCTTTAATAAATTTCCAAATGATTCTAGTCATTTCATCGCCATCCAATTCAACAACTGGATTAGCTACTTTAATTTTTTCGCTCATTGTACTGTAAGAATATATTAGTAGTGAATTATTATTTAACTAAGTAATAGTCTTCAAAAATACGTATTAACCCGTAAAAATTCAACGCTTAAGGCGTCTTTCCTCTTAATGATTGATACTGAATGGGATAAAAGTTGATTGCTACGTATACTAAGTGCTTAAATTTAAAAAAAAGGCCTAAATATTCGTTTTGGAGCTATTGTTGGTGTGCAACTTATTTATGAACTTGCGGAGCAAATTTAAATTTTCGCTTCCCAGTTTTACTCTTACATTTCTTTTATGAACACGCACGAAACACCGTTGATTAAAAATTCTATTGAAACGGCTATACGATTGGTTTTGTTTTTTGGAATGATTGTATTTTGCTATATTATTTTGATGCCGTTTGTGTCAATTATGTTGGGCGGAATTATTTTGGCCGTGGCAGCTATGCCAATATTGATTTTTTTACGCAATAAATTCGGCATGACTGA
Source organism: Cytophaga sp. (assembly GCA_043729555.1). Taxonomy (GTDB): domain Bacteria; phylum Bacteroidota; class Bacteroidia; order Cytophagales; family Cytophagaceae; genus Cytophaga. The sequence continues at coordinate 1,607 of JAYTLG010000013.1, read as the reverse complement.
TGGGTGGGGCGCGACTCTGATTACACTTGTTGCCTTGATCATATTTATTGTGCCATCGTATTTACTTATTCATTCGCTTGTAAACGAATTTACAGACATGTTGTCCGAAACAAATAGTACGCATTTAGATGGTGTTGTTGAGAATTTAAAAGATTTACCTTTTGTAGATAATGCGATATATGATTTTTATAAAAAAATAACACTTGATTCGACTGGTGTTTTAAAAGAACATGCTTCGCAAATCGAAGCAATTGGGATTGCTGTTGTAAGCTTCATTGGAGGCTTAGGTTTGGGTTTGGTGCATTTTTTTGCTTCTGTTATTATAGGAGGTTTTTTTCTTGCACATGCAAAGGGATCCGCAGTATTGGCAAACAAATTTTTTGTCCGTATAGCGGGTAAAAATGGAGAAGAGTTTTCTCATATTGCCGAACGTACCATACAAAATGTTACCAAAGGTATTATCGGCGTTGCCTTTATTGAGTCAGTATTAGCAGCGTTTGGTTTCTTTATGGCTGGTGTACCATTAGCAGGTGTGTGGACAATTTTGTGTTTAATGTTTTCTATTATTCAAATTGGCATTGTTCCGCTCGCGCTTCCAATCGTTATTTATATGTTTTATACGACAGACCCTGTTACCGCAACATTATTGGGTGTATGGCTAGCTCTTATTTATTTTTTAGAACATTTGTTGAAGCCAATTTTACTAGGCCAAGGCGCTCCAGTACCAATGCCAATTATATTTATTGGTGTTATTGGTGGTTTTGTAGCAGGTGGTTTTATTGGGATGTTTTTAGGTGCTGTATTGTTTTCAATCGCTTACAAATTATTTTTAGTTTGGATTGAAAATGATATTCAAAAAATTGCTGATCGCGAAGATGTCGAACAAGCGTAAGTTGCGTGGTGTAAAGCTGAATGTAATGCTTAAAGCTAAAAAAAACGAAACGGTCGTCATGTTTTATTGACGACCGTTTCGTTTTTTATTTATACTGTTGTTCGCACAGCATTGAGCATTAGGTTTTTGCCTTTACTAATAACCAAATATCTCCTCCAAAGTTAATTCTTTTACCGTACCGTATTTTGATAAGGCATTAAAATCAATTTTGTCTTTTGAACCAATAATTAAAATAATGCGCGGTTTGTTGTCGATGTAGGTTTGTTGGAAGTTGTGAATGTCATCAAATGTCATTGTTGAAACAGAATCGTAAACAGTTTTTCGAATATCTGTCGTGTAACCCATGCGTTGATTGCGCTCGTACTCCGCTAATACCGCCATTTTTCGTACGCGTTGTGTTGCAATGGTTTCTATGATAGATGTTTTTGAATTTTCAAATAACAGTTCAGATTTTGGCATGTTGTCGATCAGATCAATCATGCCACTTAGTGCCTCGTTTATTTTATCGGCTTGTGTACCTATATAGGAGTTGCTATAGCACGGGTCGCTAGGATAGTAAGGCATGTCGAACGTTGACTTAACCGAATAAGCCAGCGCTCTTGATTCACGCATCTCTTGAAAGACGAGACTTCCCATGCTGCCACCAAAATATTCGTTGTACAATTGGGTGGCAGGTACCAAGGTTGGATCGAAATTTACCGAACGGCTCGTTAGT
>JAYTLG010000012.1:0-2688 GCA_043729555.1 Cytophaga sp. | reverse complement strand
TAGGAATCAAATTTTTAGTTCGGAATTGTACCGATCCTGCCGTATTGAAATTTCCGATATTCGATTGATAACATCCTTTATTAAATTGAATATTGTCGACCGTTTCAGGTATAACAAAATGCAAGTCTGCATACCCTTGTCCGTGCGCATGCGAAACCATATTGACAGGCATGTTGTCAACCGAAATAGCAACATCCGTTCCATGATCTACATCAACGCCTCTAAGGAAAATTTGTTCGGCTTTGCCGCCACCCGCATGTTGTGCAATAAATATGCCCGGTACCATGCGCAATAAATCTTGCGTGGTATTGTAAGGTCGTGTTTTAAAATCAATCGAGTTTATCGTTGTAAACGCTACTTCGTGGCGCGCAGAAATTTGTATCTCTGGAATTTCTAAAACGCTTTCGTTAAGTTGATAGGTAGCAGCATATAATTGATGTTCTTGCAAATGAATTGTGTCTGTTCGAGACTCATAGCCAAGCGAATGAATTACTAGGTAGTATGTGCCTGCAGTCAGTGCTTTAAATTCAAATCGACCTTCAATATCTGTATACGCAATTTGATTTTTTGTATTGATTAATTGTATGTATGCATTAAGCATAGGTTTTTGATTTTGTGCTTGCATAACGGTGCCTTTAATACGTGCGTCTTGGGCAAGTAATTGAAGGCATAGTACATGCAATAACACGCATAAAAATAATTTCATGTCGTGATAAATTTATGTTTAATATATAGCACCTTCGGATGCATAAATAGTATGCATCTTCACTTTCGTAGAAAAGTAAAACGGTACGAATTATATGGTAAACGAAGCTTGAGGTGGTTGGAAAGGTGGGTAACTGCGCATGGTGGCAATGCAAAACTGGTAGTTTGAAAAATGATTTAGTTGATTGTTGAAGATGCGTTGCTGCGTGTAAAGATTACAAACTGTTTGGAAATAGCAATCGAATTTAATTGTATTCGCTACTTCTTCGGAAGGGGATTCATTTTCTTGGCTAGGCTCGTTGGGGTGCACGTGATCCATTACATCATGTGCATGCGTATGATTGTGACTGCGCTTATGCTCAAGGTATTTATGTATTCCTAATGGATTGATGTGATCTTTATGTTGTTCAGCATGTTGATGCAAAGGATTGTTTGGTATGTAATGTAAAATGGCATGAATACAGGATGCAGAATTTTTCAATGCCAATACAAAAATGCTGGCAATGATTAAAAAGGCTACAGTTGTTTTCTTGATCATTTAAATCCCCAATTGTAAGGTGTGATTGAAACACACCTATACTACAAATAGAGCGTAGAAAAGTAACTGAATTTATTCGGAAACGATTATTGAGGGTGTTGTTTTGATTTAAGCACAAAGCCTACATTAAAACCAAATGCATGTGGGATTCCCGCGAAGGGGATGGATTCAGTTTTTAGAATAATAAAATACTTGGAAAGGATCCTTTCTAGTACATCGTAATCAAAACCCTTGTGACCGCAATCTCTTCGTTCTACTTTGTCCAATCGGCCGATAGAAGCGTACAGTAGTTCTTTCACGGTATAGTCTTCGGTTTGTCCTTTGCTTTGAGTAAGACTTTTTAGTATGTGTTTGAAAAATAACACCGGACCTTTTTCATTTGGCACACTAATCAAACAGTATTTTGTTGTTTTAATGCTGAGTAGTTTAATGTATGCTTCCAAATCAACAGCCGGAATATGTTCTAAAGTTTCTAAACAGACACTTATATCATAAAGTAAATGGTTATTGCTAAAATCATTGGGTTTTTCGCAGCTATGAAATGAATACGCTGTTTCGTGTCCCCATTTTGTTTGGGCAATGTTCAAGCCCCCTTCCCAATTGGCATCGTAACCTGCATAAATAACGGGTTTGTTGCTAAGGAAATCGATTGTTTTTCCATCATAACATCCCAATTCCAACATGGAGTAGGGGGGTAAATTCCATTTTTGAATCCAACAGTTTACCCAATGGTATCGTGCAAAATGCAATTTGCTTCTGAATGATTTTCCGTCGAATAAACGTTCGTTGTATGTAGCCACTTTTGGAATTTGGAATTTGGAATTTTCATTCATAAGGGAAGGGATTATTAATTATTTGACAATTGAATTGTACGAACTATAAAACGTGGTTTAACATGTATGCAGCCTCATTCATAATTCATAATTAATTACCTTCTCTCTTTCCACAATTGTTGGAACGATTTTTTTGCAACATGGATATCTTCTCTGCGTTTGCTCCATGAGTTTTTAAATATAAAACTTACCATGAAGTTTTTTAATCCTGCACCCGGAAGGTTTAATAGTTTTCTGTTTTTCATTGCTTTCACCCAAAGCTTAAAACCAAAACGTTCAGACTTTGTTGTAAAACCTTCTTTCACACTTTGATTTCTGTTTAAAAGCAAAAGGTTGTGTAAGTCTATTTTAACAGGGCATACGCTTGTGCAAGCTCCGCACAAAGAACTTGCAAAACTTAAGTGCTTAAACTCTTCCATGCCATCTAAATGTGGTGTAATTACAGAACCTATCGGTCCACTATAGGTACTGCCGTATGTATGTCCGCCAATGTTGCGATATACAGGACACACATTTAAGCATGCACCACAACGTATACAATTTAATGCTTGACGTTTTTCGGGATCAACCATTAAATTTGTTCTGCCGTTATCCAAAAGGATTACATACATT
>JAYTLG010000011.1:0-10904 GCA_043729555.1 Cytophaga sp. | reverse complement strand
CTCTTGCAAAAGAAACACATTACCCCAATTCAATTCAACACTGAGGTTTCACAACAAATCATAGAATTACTTTTAATTGAATTAGACTATAGAAAAATTCACTTTTACGAATCCGACAAACAAGCACTAAGTACTCAAATCCAAAACAGCAAACCCAGCTCCGCCAAGGATCTCTGTAAACTTGTATCGTCCATAGCAGATTTATACCAAACAAGAGTTAAAGAAAGTCAAGCCATACTTGAAACACTTGCCAAATCAGAATTGAATTTTACCGAAAATGAAATCATCACATTTTCTTCATCTCTAAAACCATTCATGGAATCAAAAGAGAAGAAAATAAATAGATGGACACGCAACATTAAATATTTAGTTTTGACGGCTTCTTATTATGCATTAGACACGCTACAACTTAAAAGTGCCACTGCACCAAAAGATTTTCTAATAAACAAAAACAAATCAGCAACAAACATCATCAATAAAGAATTAAAGAAAATCAATTCCATATTAAGCCCCACAACAGATTTTAATGCAACTGTAGAAGATGCTTTGTTAAATGCAGTTTGCAAACGATACGACCCACACACTGATTACTACGACTACAGTAATTACAAACAATTCTCAGAACAGCTGCAATCACAAGTATTAACATTTGGTATCTTCTTAAATGAAACCGACTACGGAAGCTTGTCCATTAGCTACATTGCACCGGGAAGTATGGCATGGTTTTTAAATGTTGTAGAAGTTGGCGACGTTGTAACAATGTTTAAATTGAATCAACAAGTACAAGACATCACGGCACTTACATACCACGAAGCAAATGATTTATTCCAAAATGAAAAAAATACAACATTAGAACTTACCGTAAAAAAAGAAAACGGAATAAGCGAAACCGTTAAATTAAAAAAAGAAGCAATTAAATTTGAAAACAATACGGTTAAAAGTTATATCGTAAAGTTTGACAAGAAAATTGGATACATTTCCATCCCTTCATTTTACAGTGATTCAAACAACCCCAATGCCTTGGGCTGTGCAAATGAATTAGCCAAAGAAATTCTAAAATTAAAAAACGAAAACATAGAAGGCTTAATTATAGACTTGCGATATAATGGTGGAGGCTCACTTGATGAAGCCGTTGGCATGTCAAGTTTATTTATTGATGTGGGCCCATTATTTTATGTTTTAGATAATACGGGAAAGGCCACTCTAACAAAAGACATGAATAGAGGAACGGTGTACGATGGCCCATTAAGTATTATGGTGAACGGATATAGCGCTTCAGCATCCGAAATATTTAGTGCTGCAATGCAAGACAACAACAGAGCACTTATAATCGGTGAAAAAACATATGGAAAAGCAACAGGTCAAGGTTTCCATCCCTTAGACACAACAATTTCAAGCAACAAATTTACAGCAACAGACAATATGGGTATCGCCAAGCTTACTCAAATAAAATTATATCGAACAACGGGCATCAGCTACCAAGGAAAAGGCGTAACACCCGATATAGTATTACCTTATGTAGACATGTTATCGCACAGAGAAAATAAAGAAGCTTATTACCTTAGAGGAGATTCTATTTCAAAAAAAGCAGTATTTACATACCCAGCCCCCTTGCCTATTGCTGCGCTGAATGAGAAAAATGCATTCCGCATGCAGGAAAACAGCAACTACAGATACATCAAAAAGGTATCTGATTCACTCCGAAAAACACAAGACAACGACTACATCATGCATATAACCGTAGCAGGATTTTGGAATGACATGAAGCTATTAAATAAAGAATCTGAAAAAGAATACAATGCGAGTACGTACACACGAACGGGTTTTGAAGTATATTACAATCAATTAGAAACGGACTTCTTAAACTACGATGTGAATTATAAAAAACTTTACACGAGTTACCTAGACGATTTAAAAACAGATTTGATCCTACAACAAACGTATGATATTATGTGCGACTTTATAAAACTTAAACAAAAATAATATGAAATCCCCCATCAAACACTTTGCATTATTCATGCTGCTTTTCATTAGCACCACTACAGCTTTTTCACAAACAGCCGTAGAATACTTAAACAGTATGACGGCTGAATTTGGAACAATAAAAAATGGATACTTTGACTATATCAACCAAGTAGCGCACGGAAAAAGCGCAAAAAAAGCTGAAGTTAAAAGACAAGAAGTTCTTACGATCTTAAAAAACTCAAAAAATAAAATCTCGAAGATGAAAGGTTATAACGAAAAAACGACTTTACGTGATTCGTTGATTTCTTATCTAAACCTTTCTTATAATGTCATGGCAAATGATTATGCAAAAATCATGGACATGGAAGCCATTGCCGAACAATCGTACGACTTAATGGAAGCGTATGTTACCGCGCAAGAAATTGCAAATCAAAAAATAAATACTGGCTCTGAAATGGTCAATGCACAAGTAGCAGCGTTTGCAGCAGAAAATAACATTACGATGGCCGAAAGTTCGGAAGACAGTCGCGATAAAATCATTAAAATTGCAAATAAAGTAATGAAGTTTCAAAGCGATTTAAACTTATTACTTTTCAAAAGCTCTTTTCAAGAACAACAAATGATACAAGCGCTTTCTGCAGGGAATATCAGCTTGGTTCAACAAAGTAGAACAGCACTCATTCAAGCTTCAAAAGAAGGTCTTAAATCGTTAGACACCATCCCTTCATACAAAGGCGACGGAACATTGGAAGTAGCACTTAGAAATTTATTAAACTTTTATCAGGATGAAGCAATCAACCAAATCCCGAGCTTACTGGATTTTTTCTTAGTGAAAGAAAATTTTGAAAAAATAAAAAAAGTAATCGATTCTAAACCTAAAGGCTCTGCATCAAAAGAAGAAATTGACCAATACAATGCGGCTTTAACAAAGTACAATGAATCCATTAATTTATACAATACAAAAAACACAGAATTAAATACAAAACGTTCCAAATTGATTAATGAATGGAATGCCGCTGGCAATGCTTTTTTAGACAAACAAATTCCTAAGAAGTAATAAATCTAAGTCGATAAAAGGCGCTCTAACGAAATCTGTTAGAGCGCCTTTTATTTTTACAACTTAATTTATTTGTTATTCATTTCCTTCGCTACCCAAGCACCCATACTAAAGCAGCCTTGCAAGAGATAGCCACCCGTAGGTGCATCCCAATCCAACATTTCGCCAATTACATATTGATTGGGTAATTTGTGTATCTGAAAATTTTTATCTACCTCAGATAAAGCGATACCACCAACCGTTGAGATAGCATCATCGATGGGTGCTGTAGCAACAATTGAAATCGGAAATGACTTGATTGTTTGTGCCAGCTTTTCTACATTCAAAAAATCATCTTTCGACACGAATACTTTTAACAAGGCAATTTGTGTTTCTGTTAATTTAATATCGTCGGATAATATGTTCGCAATAGACTTATTTCCGGCCTTATGTATTTTCTGAAGTAGAACTTCTTTTGTAAGTGTTGGTTTAAAATCTAGTTGAATTTTAGCTGTTCCTGTTGCAAGCAATTGTTTGCGCAACAATGGACTCAAAGCATAGATAGGTCCGCCTTCCAAACCCAAAGCTGTAACAACCAATTCTCCGCACTTTACCTGGCCTTCGGTAGACAGTGCAACATTTTTCAACCATTGCCCTTCATGTTTCACTAAAAATTCAGCAGGCCATGATACCTGATACGCACAATTGGATGCTTGAAATGGAACGGTTTGTACTCCTCTTTGTTGAAACAAATTCAACCATGTTCCATCTGCTCCTGTAACCGACCAGCTTGCGCCACCTAAGGCAAACACCGTACAATCGACTTTTACAGCAACTGTTTCTTTTTTATTTTGAAAAAGCAATGCATTTGTATCATCCCAGCCTTTCCATTCGTGCTGCGTATGAATATGTACCATTTTAGATTTTAATTTTTCAAGAATGGCATTTAATACTTCGATGGGTTTAATTCCTCTGAGCGGAAAAATACGTTTACTGGAACCTGTATACGTTTCAATACCGATAGATTGAAGCCACATACATAAATCTTGATTGGTAAAGGCGCGTAATGCTTGCTCTAAAAAAGTGTGCGGCGTATATCGCGCTATAAAAGATTCAATACCTTCCGAATGTGTTAAATTAAAACCACCATCACCTGCAACTAAAAACTTTCGTCCGACGGTAGCATTCTTTTCATAGATATGCACGTTGCACTTTTTCTCATCCAACATAGCTGCAAGCATGAGTGCTGATGGTCCGCCACCGATGATTGCAATTATTTTCAAAGAAGTATTAAGTTTTAAGTTTTAATAGAAAAAAAATGAATTTTAGGTAGTAAGTTTTAAGTTATACGTTTCTCGCCGTGGTTGGTCGAAAAGACACAAGCACGGCAAACATTCTTAAAACTTAAAACTTCTTATCCGTGCATCGAAGCTCCATCACCATACTTAGCAATAACGGTTGCTTCAAAATCTAAGAATTCTTGCCAACGTTTGTCTACATCTTCGCCTTCAGCGTATTTTCGGGCATAGCCAATAAACGTTTTATAATGTGTTGCTTCGCTGATCATCAATTCGCGATAAAAATCTTTCAGTTCTTGATCGTTGATTTGTTCGCTCAACAAGCGAAAACGTTCGCAACTGCGTGCTTCAATCAATGCAGAAAATAACAAACGATCGATGAGCACATATTTACGAATATATCCTTTGCGCATGAATGCATAGATATCGCCTGCATAGGGATCTTTGCGTTCGCGGCCCAATACCAAGCCACGTTTTTTTATAATATCGTGCACCATTTTAAAGTGCTGCAATTCTTCTTGCGCTAAATCAATCATATCACTTACCAACTCGGTATACTCCGGAAAGTTGATAACGATATACATCGCATTGGTTGTTGCCTTTTGCTCGCACCATGCGTGATCGGTTAATATTTCAGGAATATTCGATTCTACAATTTCAACCCAACGCGGGTCAGTTGGTAATTTTAATCCTAACATAAACGATTCTTATTTAAATTAAAAAAAGCAGCTATTATACTTTTACCAATGGAGTACTTATTAAGGTAATTTTGCTTCTATATTTTCGTTAAATTTATTTCCTTCTTCAACCTCTGCAGTTAATTCTTTGGGAGAATACATTAAACCAAGCATCATCACCAATGAAGTCAAAATAATTACTTGAATAACTAATGATTTACTTATGATTGCATCTATTGGCATTGGCACAATAGATACAAATAATAAAATCGTAATCAATCCTCTAGGTGCAATAAATAATAGTGGCATAAGTGGTATTTTAACAATCAACAATTGAACCAATCGAGTTAACACAATTGCAAATACAATACCTAAGGCATACAAAATGGTATCTGCGTTTAACATTTCAGATGTTTCCATTAAAAAACCAAACAGCAAAAAGAATAGCGCTCGAATTAAAAATGTTGTTTCAACTAACAATTCTTTCAACTTTACAACTTCTCCTTGCAATGAATTTGGTTGCAACCTTCTCATGAGTTTAAACTTTTTCACTTGATCTAGATTACCTAGCAAAATCCCAAAAATCATTATAAATATCAACCCAGGAAGGTGATAAAATTTTGACAACCCATATATTAAAATTACGATAATGACAATTGGGGTGTATTTAATATGATGATCCACTTTTGTAAGTAACAAAGACAATCCAACTGTAGCAATAAACGAGACGATCGTAATAACAACAACTTGAACCCCAAACTCAATCAATGAATCCGTGTTAATTACACTATTTAATGCAAGAAAATTAAAAAACAATACACCTAAGATATCTGAAACACTGGTTTCAAAAACCACAAATTCACGAATTCGTGAATTCAAATTTTTAACACTTGGAATTGCAATTGCGCTACTAATTACACAGAATGGCATAGCATAGGTCAAACTATCTTTTAAGGTATACCCACCTAAATATTGAAATAAGTATCCCAACAAAAACGCCAACATTACCATAGGAATCAAAGCCACCACAAGTGATTTTTTAATCATTGGTATTTTAGATCGATCTAATTCCAATTCTAATGAGCCTTCCATTACAATCATAATCAAACCTACAGTACCCAACACTGGCAATAATGGATTTAAATCAGGTGTGGAAACATTTAACCATAAAACTAATTGGTGTACAAACCATCCAGAAATCAACAACAACATTACCGATGGTATTTTGGTATACGATGCTGTTAAATCAAAAACATAAGCCAACAATAAAAGTACGCAAACAGTAATTAATATATTCATAGAAATCAGTTATTCAACATTAATACTAGTAAGATCGAACGCGCTATTCGCTCTACTCTAATAGGTCAGCTAAGACACCTAATGTTTAAAGGTACAAAAAAGGGCTTTATATTTCTATAAAGCCCTAGGGAAAATAAACGCAATTCAATTTTATTATAGCACGGAAGCCAACGATTACAGACATTCACATACAAATAGCACCTTATAAACTTGGTGCAACAATATGCACGATCACTGTGTCTCTTCTAGGCTCCTGCTCCAGCAATTTAATAATGCGGTCGTTCTGAGAAATTTGAATGGAATCAAGCTGAAGAGCTACAACTTCAAAGTTTTTTTCCGTTTTAAAACTTGTAAAACCGAACATACTAACAATAACGATTGTAGAAAATGCTCCAACAAACAGTCCCGTTTTAAAATTGACCTTAGAAAAAGAGGACATGAGCGTCCTCTTTGCTTTAGTTACGTTTATTGTTTTTTCGTTTAAATCTAATTCTTCGAAAAAATTCAATTCTGTATTCATAAATTAACTTTTAGTCTGAGTATTTTAAATAAGAATTAAGGAAGAATTAGTAATTCCATTTTTGTAATGGAACAGTGTTGGTTTCGTCGCCATCAACAAATACAGTCATCGTTTCAGAAGATTTCACTAAAAACGTGTACTTTTCAATTTTGAATGTATTATATAATATATCGAATAAATTAATTTCAAAATCGACCAGCTTTTCACCGATGTATAAAATACCCGATAATACACGGTCGTTTACCATTTCTAGATTCAAAAATGTATACGGTACAAACGAACCGTTACACGTCATCCAATTGGTTTTTTTAAGAATAGAAAATAGATAATGAATATCCATTCCGATGCTTTTAATAATGTCGCTGATTACAAACATACGATGTCCTCCTATGGTTAAATTTGTTTCACATTTGGCGATCATACGCCTTACCACTTAATAAAAAGCTTCGTTCATTCAGCTGAAATGGAAGCAAAACTGTTTACGACGCCATCAAATACAAACTACCTGACAGACTGAACGTTTTCATTATAAATGGCAAGACATAGATCATTTACTAATTATGTTAGCAAATATAGATACAAAATTTATTAATACTAATAATATTAGTATTAAATTCTAAAAAAGTTATAAGTAATTGTAAATCAGGATAAAAAAAGTGTTTAAAAATCAATTATTTTCAAACACTTTCAAATTTTATAATGCAAATGCTTATACCCAGTAGGTAAGAATGACTGAAGCGATTAATAAAGAAATGAATTTATACCCTGAATTAATTGCAAACGTGGTCCAAGATTTTTTCTCCGAAACAGTTGCACCTAAGTCGCCAGGAAAGTAAAACCCCAGCCAAGTAAATACTGTCGCATTCAATAATCCCCCAAGTGGGCTCATTTCTTTTACACTAGGAACAAATTGCCCAGTCATGTTATTGTTTGCTAATACCCAAGCCATTAAAAATTACCGATAACAATAAAGGCCATACCTTTAAACATTTCGCTCTTGGGGGTATCACAGAAGAATCGTCGCCCATTTCTCTACCCCATATTTTGCCAAACATGGGCGTATACCAGATAAATCCGAAGACAAAATTGACAACAACTGCTGTCAATACGGCAAATATATTGATGTTGAATTCCATAATGTGTTCTAATTTTAATATGAATAATTGAATAGTTTTAATGAACGAATATATTCAAATTGAAAACTAAATCAATGGCACATCCTATACGGACTAGTTTTCAACAAAACATAGTTATCCGGACTGATTTAGACAAACAAAAGTTTTTTTTTCAATAAAAAAACAACATATTTAATACGAACTAATTAAAGTAATCACCGCAAAAGAGACTTTTATTAATGTTAGGCGAAAATACCATCTTTTATCAAGCGATTTTTAATGCGCAACTTGATGTAATAGTTATCACAAACGTAACCGGTAAAATTATAAAAGTGACGCCGTCGTTTTTAGATATGTTTCATTTTACAGAATCCGAAATAATTAATTCCCCGATCGAAAAAATAATTCCACTCCTCAATTTCAATGCTATTTGTTTAGATAAAATAACGAACACTGCAGCTAAAAATCATTCTCTAATTGGAGAAAAAAATAATGGAACGCGCTTCTCGATAGATGTACAGATTACTTCGTTTGTATTAGATGAAGCGCTGCATTATATGTTTATAATTAAAGAACTAAACAAGAACGAACTTGAAAGTACGGAGAAAAATGAAGTCTTTAAATCCATCGTAGAAAATTCTACGGATTATATCATGCGCTACGACAAGGAAGGTAGGCATATATATATGAATCCAGCGGGTCTAAAAATATCCGGGTTTAAAGAAGACGACATAATTGGAAAAACACATATCGAATCAGGTTTCGATGCTACACAATCTGCCTTTTGGGAAGACAAAATTCAATATGTATTCAATACAGGAAATACGGTAGAACAACAGTTTGAATGGGAAGGTACAACAGGACTTATATACCTCGATTGGCGCCTGAGCCCCGTGCGCGACGAAAAGGGAACTATTATTTCGGTGGTAGGTATTTCAAGAGATATTACGAAACAAAAACGCATTGAATTTGCCTTAAAAGAAAATGAAAGTCGATTAAAATTACTTACAAAGTATACGCCCACTTATTTAATGGAGTTGGATACCCAGGGGAATTTCTTATACCTCAACCGTACTTATGAGGGTATAACTGAGGAGCACGTGTTGGGGACAAATATTTTAACGTGGTTGCCAACAAGTTCTAGGGAAGCGGTTCAAAAAATACTTGATAATATATCCGTATTTAAAGACACACTTACAATAGAATACGATGTTCCAAATCTTGAAGGCAACGCCATCTCCTATATTGCCCAATTCACGCCTGTTTTTGACAACAATATTTTTTCTAAAATAATATTAACGGCTACAGATTTTACGAATCTTAAAAATACAAAACGAGCGTTAAAAGAAACAGGAATTAAATACAAAGCTTTTTTTGATCAAACAGCTATTGGTGTTGGCGAAATAGATTCTAAAACAGGCAAGTTTATCCGTATCAATAAACGTTTTTCTGACATCGCAGGCTATTCCATTGAAGAAATGGAAACACTTTCGTTTCATGAAATTACACATCCAGATGACATTAAAAAAGGTTGGGAGAGCATGCAATTGCTGTTAGAGGGCAAGGTCAGAGAATTTTCGATGGAAAAACGTTACTACCAAAAAGATGGCTCTATTGTATGGGTTAATCTGAGTGTAGCACCGCTTTGGCAAATCGGCGAAATGCCGACCACACACATAACGGTTGTTGAAGATATTACGGAAAGAAAAGAAGCAGAAAAAAATCTACTTTTATATACACAAGAATTAGAACGAAAAAATAAGGAACTTGAACAATTTGCGTACATCGCTTCGCACGATTTACAAGAGCCCTTGCGTACCGTAATTAGTTTAACCGATTTATTGAATCTGGATTTTGCAGCTACGGCGGATGATGAATTTAAAAAATACTTGGGATATATTAAACTATCTACAAGCAGAATGAGCGCACTCATTACCGATTTATTGGAATACTCGCAAATTGGAAAAAGCAAAATACAAACACCTGTTGATTGCAATACAATCATTACAGAAATTAAAAATGATCTTTCATTAACCATTCAAGAAACAGAATCCATTATCTATTCCAATTCGTTGCCAATATTAATGGTGTATGAAACAGAATTTAGATCATTGCTTCAAAATTTAATCAGCAACGCAATAAAATTTAGAAAAAAGGATACCCCCTGCCGAATTAATATATCTGCCCACATTCAAAATAACGAGATGTTGCTTCAAATAGAAGACAACGGAATTGGAATTGCGAAAGAACATCAAGAACGTATCTTTACAATCTTCCAGCGCCTGCATACAAAAAAAGAATATGAAGGCACTGGAATTGGATTGGCGCACTGTAAAAAAATAATTGAATTACATAAAGGAAGAATTTGGATAGAGTCTACACCTAATGTTGGCTCAACATTTAACTTCACAATCCCCTATTCATCTTAATACAAATGACACATATACTGAATCATATTTTATTAATTGACGACGACGACATCACCAATTTTATTAACGAACGTGTGATAAAAAGAGATAACTACGCCAACAACATTACGGTCATGCACAGTTCGGAAGATGCACTGCGGTATTTATCTACGATCACAAGCAATGCAAAACCAGACCTAATTTTGTTAGATATCAATATGCCCGCAATGAATGGCTGGGAGTTTATAGAAGAATATAAAAAAATAGACGCCTCTATTACGAAGGATATTCGATTGGTAATGTTAACGACTTCGATAAACCCAGACGACCGAATGAAGGCTCTAGAAAACAGTCACATTCACGATTTTAAAGTAAAGCCTTTGTCGACGGATATTTTAGATGAAATTATAAACGATCTTTTTTAAGTTTTATCAAAACCACGTTTGCAAAAAAAAGACAAGAAAGTATTTTACTTCGTCGTGTTCGTATTTTTATGAAATTTTATTATTTCAATTACATAAGATATTTTGCCGTGGTTGTGTCTTTTCGACCCACCAGCTAGTAGGTGGTGGGTCGAAAAAGATCG
>JAYTLG010000010.1:0-10060 GCA_043729555.1 Cytophaga sp. | reverse complement strand
TTCTTGCAAACTTGGTGGCCAATATTCTTTAAAACTATTACCCGCATTGAAAATAACAAGTACATCATTTTTATCTGTATGTTGAATGGCTCGAATCATGCCATCTGCATCTTTCCCATAAAGCCAAGTAGTTGATGGTGGCGTAGCACTAAGGTATGGATATGGAATTTGTTGAACATACTTTGAATCAAAATTCTGCCCACAATAAAACCATCCATCTGAATTTGGACTATAAATTATAGGCTTTAAGGAAGACCGATTTAGAATAAATAAAAACATCCCTGCGCCACCACAATTATAATATAAGGATGCTTGCAAGATGGGTAAATTATCAATGCTTAAAAGTGTACCAACAATATCACTACCAGCTGCTCCACCCGCAGATTGAACCATTAGCCTAGAATCTGTTGTTGGGAATGTCCAGAGATTTGTCAATCGTTCATACCTTAAACCAATAAGCTCATTTTCTAAAAACTGATCAATGTTGGTCTGCGACCAACCGGCGTTACTATTTTTAATATAAATAAACGAACTATTATCCCAGAGGGTGTCGTCTAAAATATTGATATTTTTAAAACGTACCCTCCAAAAATAAACCATACTATCCGATGGACTTACATCACTAACCAACTGCGGAACCCACGTAGGCAAGGAACCAGCATTAACTACAGCTGTTTGTTTAAATGGACTATTGAAAAATTTGTTTGTATCTATTTCGAAATAATAATCACTCGCGTCAATTAAAAGGTTTGTTGGTTGAGCAACTAGTGTGAGTGGCTGATTTGAAACAACACTGTAATTTAATGGATACAAACACTTCACCGAACTTATTGGCAAATAATAATTCAAGAAAGCGATGTTATTATATTTTCGCATCTCTATCAAGGAATCAAGCGGGTCAACATTAATTTCAAATCTGTTTTCACCTACATAATTGCCATCCAAATTCGAAATGATAATAGAGGCTGTGTCTAAGTAATAAATTGGATTAACCAGTATTTGATATTCTTTGACGAAAATATTATTTACATATCTGCTGATAATAATCTGAACGGTTTTGTCTGGCGTACTCCCGTAATTTTCTACGGGTATAATTAATTTAAAAGGATCTTTTGCAGTTACAGACAACCCATTTAATGATGCGATTGCACACTTTTTATCTGCAATTTGTCCATCTCCAAAAATCGCATAATCGGGATTTGTTGGACTATACAATCCAACTGCTGGATCACCAGACAAATTCATTTGTGTAATCAGAGCTTGAGAAACAACATCAAATGGGGAGTTGATCTGATTCACAGAATCGATTACTTTTTTCTGTATAAATCCGATTGACTTATTTATATATCGATTGTCATTATACTGAAGATTGTAAAAATAGGTAGAATATTGATTTAACTGGCTTACGTAGCCAGTAGCAGTATGTCCTAATACATTTATAGCTCCCAAATTGGCTGTATTGATCCAGTCTTCTGCAAAGGAATAATTGCTAAAAATATTTGCAGAGGCACAACCATTAACCAATAACATGGGGTATTTACCCGTATTGTTATAACCATATACGGGATTGGAAACAAATCCAATATCTAAATCATTAACTTCAGCTGAGGAGTGTCCAAAAAATGTCATCAACGTTAATCCATTGTTTACCTCTGCGGCAACATCTGTAATCAAACCATTATCAATTGACCCATTTTGCAAATCTTTTACAAATGTATGAACAACTTTGCCTCCATAGCGAGGAGCTTCCACATATGCCTTATACGTATCCACAAATGTTTTAAAGAGCGTAATTTCTGCAGAAGTCTTTCCTCCACTTAAGTGAACTAAATTCTTTCGCCAAATCAAATTTGAATCTAACGATTCGGTGATTACTACTTTATCCAAATAGCCATTTACCTCATCATTCGTGCGTGCGGGAACTCTACCTGTATGAATTTGTGCCGCATAATTATTGTCGACACTATACATTAAATCCGACCCGGGCACACCGTATGTAGGCACTAAATTTGAAAAATGATTTTTAAAGTCTGTATTCGACCAATAAAATGAAGGATTTTTTCGATAATAAAGAGTCCCTGTTGTTGGAAACCAATTGGACATTGACGCAACAACACCTTTACCTAATATTATTAAATATTTCTCATCCGTATTTACAGTAATTATTTCAGAGCAAAAACGTTTAATTGACAATGAAGAAAACTCTCCATAAGTATAAATATTACATAAGGTTTCAAATGAATATTTCTCAGCGTTATACCCTCCTCCATTTGATGCCGAGCGGTACAGTTTATAGTTTTCCGCAGACGTTTGAAAAATATTCGGGTAGATAATAAAATAATTATTTGATAGTGATGGCAGTGTTAAATCAACCGACTCAATTGAAGCAACTGAATTATACAGTGTATTTTGAACATATAACTTAGTAACACTTGATAAAATTGTATAATGCACAATGCCCCCCACATAGGTATAGTCAATTAAATATTGATTATACAAGTCTGAAAGATCTACAATCATTGCAGGTTTTATATCTGAAGGTATACTAACCGTTTTGTCTAAATTCGTATTTTCAATAAACAATGTCGGATTCACTCCTGCTGTTGCTACATACAAGCGTGGGTATTGTACTTTTAAGTACGTAGCTGCAATTCGATCCGGATCTGTACCTCCGATTTTGTAGTAAATTGTCAGCGTACTTTTTCCAGATAAATAAGAACTTGGAATGGAATTTAATATTGTTTTAAATTCTTGATTATTAAATAAAGGAAAATTAAATGTGTAATCTGGTGCATTTTGATCTGCACCAATCAATAAGGAAACTACATGACTTGAATTGTTTAATATCCCAATTGCTTGCGCTTCTATTTGGATGGATGCACCAGCTCCAGTATACGGATTGGTAATTGGTATTTCTATTTTTTGATATGCAGGTGTTATGCCATTTGTAATGATCCATGTTCCAAACCAACCTTCCCCTTCTTCATAATCACTTTTATACGTGTCTACTGAATATAGTTTGCCCTTATAATAGGTGTCTGTAAATACGTTTAAGGATTCTTGATAATACCATGCTTCATTTAAACCAACAGGAGGCTTTGTAGCTACTGTGATGCGTTTTCCTGCTTGGTTTCCAATGGTTAAAAAATACGCACAGGTGTCAGATAAAATGCTGTAGTATTGATGTGCTTGTTTGTTGGGCTGATAGAATACTGAATCTAAGGTTCCGTCATTTCGTTTTCCATAAAAAAACAAACTATCATTACTTAAATAAAGTGTTTGCTCGCGCCCTCTAAACCAAAGCTGAAGATTTGTAAGATCGAATGTATTGATTCCAGCTGCTTGAAGTTGAATATATGGCATTGCATACATGCCATCTTGAAACGTTTTTATTTTATAATATGATTGGCCAGGCACAATCCATTCAGATCCATTTTGAGAAAAGGATAATGTGCATTGAATTAAAAATGCACCAATAACAATCAGTGTTTTTATGCCTTTCTTAAAAGTCATAAATCTATTTTATTTTATCAAATGAAAATTTAATAGAAAATACATTTGAATATAAAGATTCAGAGAAGTCGCCTAGATCTGTTAGTGCGTAGTCAATTGTAAACTTGCTAATCTTAATTCCTAAACCAAAGTTTGGTTGAACTGAAGTTGAATACATACCTTCAAATGTTTTAACTCGTTGTATGTTTCCTAAGCCAAATCGAATAAATGCTATTTTCATATAATCGAATTCGATGCCGATGGCAGGATCAATAGAAAATACTCCTGTTCGAATGGCAGTATTTCGTTTTCCATCAAACGTAATAATTAAATCTGTAGCTGCTAACAATCCGACTTTTTTAGTGATATCAAAACTGCGTGCAACACCTGGCACCAAACGCGGCAAAGTAAGTTCTATTGAATTTTGGGGTAATTCATTCCCTGTTTGGGCATATACATCTTTTAACAATGCCGTATTGAAAGACCACGCATTAAATGTGCCTGTTATATCTCTTGCGGCAATACCAATATCCCACTTTTTTCTTTTCCATTGTGCGCCGATATCAAATCCAAATCCCCAAGCGGTTGCAAAGGCACCCACATTTCTATTAATGATTTTTAAATTTACGCCTAGATTCAAACCTTCTATAAAATTACTTTTTCGAGCATATGATACTAGAAATGCATAATCAGAAGCCGAGAAAAATTTTATGTTATTGTAATTCAATTGGCCGTTTACATTTCCATTTCCGTCAAACAAAAAACGTGTATCGGGAATATTGTCAACACCAAATCGAATAACAGAAGCAGCAATAACACTTTGCGAATCAATCCTTGCAGCAAAGCCAACGTAATCATATTTCGCAATTCCAGCAAAATATTCAGCATGCATCAATCCTACATCATATTTGGTTTTTATGCGCTGCAGACCTGCCGGATTCCAATAAGCTGCAGTAACATCGTTGACCACCGCTGATTGAACATTGGACATACCAAATGCGCGTGCACCGATACCAATAGCAAGAAATTCATTACTATACTTGGGGGTATATATCTGTGAATACGAAACCGTTAACTTTAAAGAGAGTATAAAAAGAATTAGAATTGACTTATATTTCACTAACATACTCACTTAACGCTAGTTTATGGCGTATATTTTATGGATTTATTACGATATTACGAAAAAAGTAAACAATCGTCTATTCTTTTTATATTTTTATATTCTAATTCATCTAAATATTGCATTGTATTATGAAAATGACCCCATTTATCTTATTAATTTCAATTGGTTCGATATTCTCAATTGGATGTTCTTCAAACCAATCAGACAAACAAGAAACAACGAAAATTGATAGCATTAAACAAGCAACGATTCCTGAAACCTTAGTCTCCTTAAACTATTTTGCAGATTCGGCTTGGCACGAAATTGTTCGTCTAGATAGTCAAAAATTTGCAGACATTAAAAGGCTGATTCAAGAGGTTTCATATTGTAAAAAATACGATGAAAAAGCCGTTGAAAAATCCTTAAAATTAACTGAATTCGTATATGCAATGCGTTATACAGAGGCTACCCTTTCAGATTCGACCATAGATCTATATGATACTAAATCTACGGAACTTATTACTATGGTTCGCAACCTTAAATCCGGCACTGCAGAAATACTTCAGCACCCATTAGCAGACCAATTAGAAAATGAAATCATAGAAGCAGATGGTCAACTAGTAAACTACAGAGGCCGATACGATATTTTGGCGAACCAATTCAACAGCTTCCTTCAAACGAACAAAGAAGCTGCAAGTAGCGACCCTGCTACCAAATATTTTAAAACGAAACGAATATTTTCTGTGCCATTATAAGCTCAACGCATTCAATTCTTCCTTAACAAAGTCCATCAATTCTTTGATGTATGCTTTGCTAAAATCAAACTTAATCCCGGCGGCTTTATAAACTTCCGGGATTGATTTTTTATAACCCAACGACAAAGCCTGTTTGTATAATTCATAACCTCTTACGGGATCTTTTTTGTAGTTACGCCACACAGCAATAGCACCTAGTTGCGCCATTCCATATTCGATGTAGTAAAACGGCACTTCGAATAAATGCAATTGTTTTTGCCACGCATTGGCTCTGTATTTTTCTATGCCCGACCAATCTGTTGTATTGCTTGAAAATGGATAGAACGAATCTTTCCAAATTTGTTCTCTTTCGTCAAGCGTATGCGTGGGATTTAAATATAAGGAATGCTGAAATAAATCGATGGTTGCTACCCACGGCATCGTTTGAAGGACACTTTCTAAGTGTTCTCTTTTTGCTCTATTCAAATCCTTAGAATCCGTAAAGAAAACGTCCCAATGTTCCATGGACATTAATTCCATTGACATAGACGCCAACTCTGCAACTTCAGATGTTGGATGTTTGTATACATTCAATTCTAGGTCTGCCGTCAAGAACGAGTGTAGTGCATGTCCACCTTCGTGCACCATGGTTACTAAATCTCTTAACGATTGAGTCGCATTCATGAAAATAAATGGCACACCTGTTTCATCCAATGGATAGTTGTACCCTCCTGGTGCCTTGCCTTTGCGCGACATCAAATCTAAATGCCCCATTTTTTTCATCGTAGCAATACACTGTGCGGTATAACTATCTAACTTAGAAAAGCACTGTATAGTCTTTTCAGTTAAATCATCTGCATCTACAAATGGCTTCAATGGATTTGAACCAAAATAATTTACAGACAAATCCCAAGGTTTTAAGGCATCGAGCTTCAACGCTTTTTTGCGTTCTTCTGCGAAGGCATTCAAAATTGGTACAACCTCAGATTTTATTGCATCGTGGAAGGCATAACAATCTTGAGGTGTATAATCAAATCTACCCATTGCCGCAAACATGTAATCTCTAAAATTAGCATATCCAGCATTTATTGCCACAGTATGTCGCAAGCCTACAAGCGTTGTAAATAATGTATCTAAGGTCGGTTTATCTTGATAACGTCTTTCGTTAATTTTAGTCCAAGCTTCTTCACGTTTAGTACGATCTGATTGCAATAAAAAATCACCTGCTTGTTGCATGGTTATTTCTTTTTCATCCATTTCAATGGTCATTGCAGCCGCTATAGTACCGTATTCGTGTGCAGTCTGCTCTATTTCAGAAAACAATGCAATATTGTTTTCTCGATAAATATTTTTATCCTTTTCAAGCAACTTGATTACGATATCAAAACCTTCTTTATTTTTCAATTCAGATAAATAGGGATCTTCAAGCGCTTTTGTATCCAGCAAGTTTGAATAAGGGGCCATTGCAGGCTGTAATTCAGATACAAAATAATTGAATGATTTTTTTATTTCTTCATTGGTCGTATCACAGGTCATCTTAATGTATCTCCAGCCCAAATCTTCTGAGATTGCAGACTCAAATTCACTTCTGTCTGAATACCATTTATACAACTCCGTCGACGAAGCAATTTTTCGTGCAACCAATTCTTCAAAATATGGTTTAAGTGCTTCCCATGTTGAAATAGAAAAATCACTTGGCAAATACATTCTTTTCATAGTAAAAACTAGTTAGTCAATTTCAATAACAGTACCAGCAACTGCTGGTCTTCCAACACAGGTTAATACGTAACCATTTTTCACTTCTTTTTCAGATAATCCATCTTGATCACCCATTTCTACAGAGCCAGACAAACACTTGCCCATACATGCCGTACACAAGCCACTCATGCATGAATACGGAAGGTCGATATCTTCATCTAAAGCACTTTGTAAAATAGTCTTGCCAGGTTTAACCGTGAACTTATATTCACTACCCTGATACATTACAGTTACTTCATTTGCATCACCAACATGTTCTGGTACACTAACAAAAACGGAGTCGTTTTCATTCGTTGTTACAAAACTTTCTTTGTGAATATTAGAGGTTGGTACTTGCAAAATTTCCAAGCCATGTTTCACTTCATCAAGCATACCATCTGGGCCACATAAGAAGTAGTCTGCATGTGCAACAGAAAGATTATCTATGCCTTCAATAATTTTAATAAATTGACTTTGATTCAATCGACCTTTAGGCAAAGCACTATCGTGTGGTTGGCTATAGGTATAAACAACGTTGAAGTTTGAGTTTGCAGCTAATAAAGCATTCAGCTGAGTTTTGAAAATTACAGAGTCTTCGTTTCTGTTTGAATAAATCAAGGAAACATGTTTGTATTTTTTACTCGCCAAGGCAGTTTTAATCATACTCATCAATGGCGTAATGCCGCTACCAGCGCCCACAAAAACAAGATTGACTTTTGTGACTTTATCCAAGGTAAACACACCTGCGGGTTGTTGAAATTCAAGTATATCTCCAGACTTCAGTGCATCAAAAATATAGCTGGAAGCTTTTCCATCTTTAATTTTTTTAACCGTAATACTCGGCAATGCATCAACATCGGGTGAAGACGAAAACGAATACGATCGTCTTATTTTTTCGCCTGCAACGGTTAGCAATAATGTTAAAAATTGACCGGGTTTATATTTTTTTATCAATTCGTGTTGCTCTAAAACTAATGTTACAGCATCCGATGTTTCGACAACCTTTTCTGCTATTCGTACGTGACTATTTGAACTCATAATGGGTAATAATTTCACGAATATACAATTTTCATTTTTTTTAGGCTAAAATGTGTATAAAGTTTGATCTTTAAGCAGGTAATTAATAGTCTTAAATTCTACTAATTTTGGTATATTTGATGCTTCCTAAATTAAGTAATAATGGAGTTACAAGCATTAACAGCAATAAGCCCTATTGATGGCAGATATAGAAATCAGGTTGCCACATTGGCGCCTTTCCTTTCCGAATTTGGTTTAATCCACTACCGTGTTCGTGTTGAAATTGAATATTTTATAGCACTATGCGAAAAACCGCTTCCTCAATTAAAGAATTTTGACAAAAAATATTATTCTGCATTAAGAGCTATTTACATAGAATTTAATCTTGAAGATGCACAACGCATAAAAGATATTGAAAAGGTAACAAACCACGATGTTAAAGCTGTTGAGTATTTCATTAAAGAAAAATTAAAGAAATATGAATTGGGTGATTATTTAGAATTCATTCACTTCGGTTTAACATCGCAAGACATTAACAATACTTCTATTCCATTGTTATTGAAAGATGCACTTGATACGTGTATCTATCCAGAACTAGCGGCGTCTATCAAACAAATTGAGACCTTAGCTAAGACGTGGGAATCAATACCGATGCTTGCTAAAACACACGGACAACCAGCATCACCTACCCGTTTAGGGAAAGAATTCATGGTATTTGTTGAACGTTTGATCAATCAAATTAATCTATTACACCAAATACCATATAGTGCTAAATTTGGTGGCGCAACAGGTAATTTCAATGCACACCATGTTGCCTATCCTGAAATCAATTGGATTGCCTTTGGAAATGACTTTGTAAATACAACGTTAGGTTTATCTCGTAACCAATACACAACACAAATTGAACATTACGACAACTTAGCAGCGCTATTCGATACCTTAAAACGTATTTCGACAATCCTGATCGATTTTGATCGTGATGTTTGGCAATATGTTTCAATGAACTATTTCAAACAAAAAGTTAAGAAAGATGAAGTGGGTTCATCTGCAATGCCGCACAAGGTTAATCCGATTGACTTCGAAAACAGCGAAGGAAATTTAGGTGTTGCTATTGCTTTGTTTGAACACTTCTCAACGAAATTACCCATTTCAAGATTGCAGAGAGATTTAACAGACTCTACGGTACTTCGAAATATTGGTGTTCCATTGGGCCACTTTTTAATTGCTTTGAAATCGTTGCAAAAAGGACTTTCAAAATTAGAACTTAATGTAGACGCTATCAATGCAGATCTTGAAGACAACTGGGCCGTAATTGCAGAAGCAATACAAACCATTCTTCGTAGAGAGAATTATCCAAACCCGTATGAAGCACTGAAGGATTTAACACGTAATGGTGGGAAAATTACAAAAGATACGCTTCAAATGTTTATCAATGGTCTGACTGTATCTGAAGAGATAAAAGCAGAACTTAGAAAACTATCTCCACAAACATATACGGGTATTCAATTTTAATTCTGTTGAATATGAAAGAAATTATTCGTTTTGCAATTCGTAAAGTGCCACGCAAATACTTGCAATTAGTAAGTCCGGTGGTGATGAAAGCTATGAAAGTTCTTTACAGAGGAAACGCTGTAGAGTGCCCTGTATGCTCAAGCACTTTTTCTAAAATGTTACCCTATGGTAGAATTGTAACAAGAGAAAATGCCTTGTGTCCCGAATGTTTATCTTTAGAAAGACACCGATTAATGTGGTTGTTTTTGAAAAACAAAACAAACTTTTTTACAGACAATATAAAATTGTTGCACATTGCACCAGAGCATTGTTTTATAGATCGTTTTGAAAAACTTAAAAATCTAGAATACATAACTGCCGATATTGAGTCGCCACTTGCTAAAGTTAAAATGGATGTACACGACATTCCATTTGAAGCAAACACCTTCGATGTAGTATTTTGCAATCACGTTTTAGAGCATGTTGA
>JAYTLG010000009.1:0-4321 GCA_043729555.1 Cytophaga sp. | reverse complement strand
TTGTAGGTTAATTACGGTGTCATTCACTAGCGTGAAGGTGTGCTCGATTCTAAAGAAATCATCTCCTTGAATAACTAATAAATATTCATTTTCGTTATTCAAATCAAATTCAAATGAACCATCTTCGCGCATAAACTTCGGTGCTACTTCAATGCCATTGGTTATATCTATAATGGATACAATTCCTTTGAAAGGCTCGTTCGTTAAAGAGTCTGTAAGGGAGCCCTTTACCTTAGTATACGCTAATGGTTGAGCTTCCATCGGCAATGGGAAGCTGAATAAATCTAAATTGGCAAGGTTGTCGACTTCAGATTTAGAATAAAATAAATCACGTGATTTAGAGTCGATCGTGAAATAATATTCGTCACCTGGTCCATTTACAAGCGGACCAATATTTTTCGGCTCTTGCCATAAACCTTCAAGCTTACGTGTTTTGTAGATGTCATATGTGTGATACGTAAAATCTAAACTATCACGTTTTCCAAAATTTAATAATTGACCATTTGAACTAAAATAAAACACGTGGTGTATCGGGTGATAAAATGGGCTTACTTCGTTGCCGCGCGTATTGATAACAGGGCCCATGTTTTTTGCCGTAGCCCAACCACCTTTGGGTAGCTTATAGGTGCACCAAATATCAGACAAACCAAAACCGCCAATTCTATCCGATGCAAAGAATAGGGTGTCTTCTGAATGCGACAATGTTGGATGTGAATCCCACGAAATACTATTCACTTGCAAGCCTAAATTTTGAGCAACAGACCATTTTCCATCTTCGTCCATATGCGATTCGTAGATGTCGCATGAACCCATACAGTCTCTGCAATCATATAAGAACTCAGGTACAATACAACGTGCAAAGTATAAGGTCTTTCCATCTTTACTAATAGTTGCAGAACCTTCGTTACAATTGGAATTGATAACATTTGAAAACGGAAGTGCTTCGTCCCAAAAACCATCGTAATTGATGCTATAGTACAACTCTTCGTTTTCTCTATATGAAATTTTTGTAGCTGTTAATACTTGTTTGCGTTTTGTGAAAATAAGAACGTTGCCATTTACATTCATGGTAGGGCCGTAATCTGGATAACGCAAATCGTTTACCAATTCACCCATATTTAAAAACACACTCTTAGGTGGGTAAAGTGTATCAACCGTCTTGCGATATTCAACAAGTTGGTAGTAATATTCTAACGGAACGTATTTATCTAAACTAGAAGCTGTAATGGTGTCGTAGTAAACTTTTAGCTCTTCTATTTTTTTTCCACGTAAATTTTTAAGTGCGGTACGATATAGGAATAATGCACGTTCATTATAGCCAAACAGTTGATACAAACGACCGAGCTTCCAAATCATATCGGTATTGCGACTGAAGTTCTGTATGCCGAATGAGTTAACGTATTTTTCTAATAGAGGCAGAAGTTCCTTGTAATTTTTTGCTTCTTCTAATTTTCTAATTTTAATGTATTCAGCCTCGTTGTAATAAAACGGAGTTACATTGATATTTTTAAATTGAAATTGATATTCTGACCGGATGACAGAGCTACTGTCTAATTGACCTTGTGCGGCAATGGTCTGAAAAGTATTTTTATTTTTCCTTTTTTGTGCGTACGTAGTATTACACATGAATAGTATCGTCAGTATAAGCGTTATACTTATTTTGAACGTTATCCACTCAATTAATTTGAATACGAAGCTGATAAAAATATTTAATGGCATGCCAATTGTAAAACTTATATAAATATAGGTCTAAATTGATTAAATACACAAATAATCCTAAAAAAATGCCATATTGGCATTTCGATTCGGAACAAAATTAAGATATGAATAAAATAAGTAAAGCAGAATTGTCTTTTTTGTCAAATATATTGGAAACGGAAACGGTAGACATGATTCCGCTCATCACTCCAGAGGAGGAAGCGGAGATGGATAAAGAAGAGTTCCCTTCAATTTTACCAATTTTACCTGTACGAAACATTGTACTTTTTCCGGGAGTTGTATTGCCAATTACGGTTGGTCGTCAAAAATCAATACGTTTAGTAAAAAAGTTTTACAAAGGCGATCGCACTATTGGCGTGGTTGCGCAAGAGAATCACAAAACAGAAGAGCCCGGTTTTCAAGACATATTTAAAGTAGGTACGGTTGCTAAAATTCTTCGAATGTTTGTATTGCCCGATGGAAATACAACAATTTTGATTCAAGGTAAGAGACGTTTTAAGATTGAAGAAGAACTTCAAACCGACCCTTTTTTACAGGCTAAGGTGACCATGTTGAAAGACATTCATCCCAATATGCAGAAAAAAGAGGTGAAAGGTTTGATGCAATCGTTGAAAGAAACGGCAACAAAAATTTTAAAAATGAATCCTGAAATACCTCAGGACGCACAAATTGCGATTAATAACATTGAAAGCGACAATTTCTTGACCCACTTTTTATCTTCCAATATCAATGCGGATTTAAAAGATAAACAAAAGTTGTTGGAATTGGATCGTGCGGAAGATCGTGCTACATCTTTGCTACAGTTGATGGATAAGGATATTCAGATGTTGGAAATTAAAAGAGATATTCATTCTAAGGTACATACAGATATTGACCAACAGCAACGTGAATATTTTTTACGTCAGCAAATCAAAGTGCTTCAAGATGAATTGGGTGATTTTAATACCGAACAGGAGTTTGATCGCTTAAGAGAAAAAGCACTTACAAAAAAATGGAGTGACAAGGTGCGGGCGCATTTTGATAAAGAAATGTCGAAGTTGCAACGTATCAATCCAATGGCACCCGATTATCCCGTAACATTCAATTATCTTGAATTGTTGGTTGAATTGCCTTGGGGTGAAAACACAAAAGATAATTTTGATTTAGTACGCGCTAAAGAAATTTTAGATGAAGATCATTTTGGGTTAACGAAAGTAAAGCAACGTGTATTGGAATATTTGGCGGTATTGAAATTGAAAAACAATATGAATGCACCAATTCTTTGTTTATACGGCCCTCCAGGTGTTGGTAAAACATCTTTAGGAAAGTCAATTGCGAAGGCGCTTGATCG
Organism: Cytophaga sp.; assembly: GCA_043729555.1. Classification (GTDB taxonomy): domain Bacteria; phylum Bacteroidota; class Bacteroidia; order Cytophagales; family Cytophagaceae; genus Cytophaga. The sequence goes on along the minus strand of JAYTLG010000009.1, from coordinate 1,272 downwards.
TAAATACATACGTATGTCGTTGGGTGGTGTGCATGACGAGTCTGAAATTAGAGGGCATCGCAAAACATATATTGGTGCAATGCCTGGTAAAATTATACAAGGCATTAAACGTTCCGAATCTTCGAACCCCGTATTTATTTTAGATGAAATTGATAAAATTTCAAAAGATTTACGAGGCGACCCTTCTTCTGCATTATTAGAAGTATTAGATCCAGAACAAAATTCTACGTTCATGGATAATTTCTTAGAAGTAGAATATGATTTGTCTAAAGTGTTATTTGTAGCTACGTCCAATTCATTGGATACAATTCAGCCAGCATTGCGCGATCGTATGGAAATCATTGAAATCAATGGCTACACGATTGAAGAAAAAATTCAAATTGCGAAAAAATATTTAATTCCAAAGCAAAAAGAGGAACACGGATTAAAAGCAAAGGCTGTTACCATTACAGATGAAGCTATTGTTAAAATCATTGAAGATTATACACGCGAATCGGGTGTGCGTAATCTCGAACGTAAGATTGGTGCGGTAGTGCGTAATGTTGCTGTTTCTGTTGCAATGGAAACGCCCTACACAAAGAAAATTCAACCTGCAGAAGTACGCACGATATTAGGCTCTGAGGATTTCGACAAAGATACCTATCAGCAAGATGAAATGGCGGGCATTGTTACGGGCTTGGCTTGGACACCATTCGGAGGCGAAATTTTAACCATTGAATCGCTTGTTAGTAAAGGAAAGGGCAAGCTTACTGTTTCTGGACAACTTGGTGATGTGATGAAAGAATCTGCAGGCGCGGCTTTGTCATTATTAAAAGCGAATGTAGAGGCTATCGGTATCGACCATCGGGTGTTCGATCATTTTGATTTACACATACACGTACCTGCTGGTGCTACACCAAAAGATGGTCCTTCTGCTGGTATCGCTTTGTATACATCGTTGGCATCAACGTTTACGCAACGTAAAATTAAACCTGCATTGGCCATGTCTGGTGAAATTACATTAAGAGGGAAAGTATTGCCTGTAGGTGGTGTGAAAGAAAAAATTCTTGCTGCAAAGAGAGCAGGTATTAAAGAAATTATTCTGAGTGCTAAAAATAAAAAAGACATCGAAGAAATTAATAAGGTAGACATCTCGGATATGAAATTCCATTTTGTACAATCTGCAGATGAGGTGTTGGCTATTGCTTTGATGAAACAGAAAATTAAGAAGCCATTCGACTTGAAAATTCCAGAAGAATCTAAAAAGAAAGAAAAATAACAAGTAAATTACGG
>JAYTLG010000008.1:0-2820 GCA_043729555.1 Cytophaga sp. | reverse complement strand
AGGTGGTCAATTTCAATCGGTCTGAGGTGGTCAGTTTCGATCGGTCCAGGGTGGTCAGTTTAAATCGGTGAGAGGTGGTCAATTTCATCGGTGCGTCCAGTCTGTTGCTGGACTTAAAAGCACCCAGCGTTCTTTCACTCGGCCAAGGCACACCATAGCGGTCAACCTAAAGATAACTTAGAAAATATTCAACCCTGCATTATACATGGCCATTTCTATTATATCAATCTTCTATCGATAATCAATGTTGGCTGTTGTTGGTAGTTAAAGAAAGAAAATAAAGTCAGCCCGCCCCGACAGACTACAAAAAAAAGAGTGACTCCAATATCGGGACCACTCTTTTCAATCTATTCAAACAACAACGCGTATTTAAACCGTCATCAATTCTTTTTCTTTTATTGCAATCAAACCTTCTAATTTAGCCGTTGTGTCGTTTGTTAATGCTTGCACTATTTCTTCGGCACGTTTCACTTCATCTTCAGAAGCGCCGTCTTTCAACAATTTACGCAACTCGTCGTTTGTTTCTTGACGTATTTTACGAATACGAATTTTACCGCTTTCGCCTTCTGCTTTTGTTTGTTTCACCAAGTCTCTACGTCTTTCTTCGGTAAGTGGTGGTATGTTGATACGAATAACATCGCCATCGTTTTGTGGATTGAAACCCATGTTGGAATCGCGAATGGCTTTTTCAATGGTTGTAATCATGGACTTTTCGTATGCCTTGATTGTAAGCGAACGTGGCTCGGGTACAGATACCGAAGCTACTTGTCCTAGGGGTGTTGATGCGCCGTAGTAGTCTACCATCAAACCATCAAACATGTTTGGTGATGCTTTACCAGCACGGATTTTGGACAATTCCATTTCCATGTGTTTGATAGCTTTTAGCATGCTATCTTTTGCATCGTCTAAGTATAATTTAATCTCTTCCATAATTGAAATTCGTTTTATAAAATTCGTTTAATAGAGTGTGTCTAATTTACAATGTTACTAATGTACCTACGCTTTCGCCTTCAAGTACCTTCAACAAGTTGCCTTGCTTATTCATATCAAATATAATGATGGGCAATGCATTTTCTTTACACAAAGTAAAGGCTGTCATGTCCATAATGTTTAATCCTTTTGCATACGCTTCGTCAAACGTAATGGTAGAATAACGTGTAGCAGTAGCATCTTTTTCTGGATCGGCTGTGTACACACCATCAACACGTGTACCTTTCAATACCACTTCAGCTTCAACTTCAATGGCACGCAAACTTGCGGCTGTATCTGTTGTAAAATATGGATTACCTGTACCGGCACCAAACATTACAATACGACCTTTTTCTAAATGGCGAATGGCACGTCTACGAATAAACGATTCGCAAACTTGTTCAATTTTAATACCCGACATTAAGCGTGTATCCAAACCAATATTTTCAAGCGCACTTTGTAACGCCATGCAATTGATCACCGTTGCAAGCATACCCATGTAATCGCCTTGTACACGATCAATACCAGTAGCAGCCGCTTCAATGCCTCTATAAATATTTCCTCCTCCAACTACTATGGTAATCTCTACACCTTGTTCTGCTATTGCTTGTATTTCTTTTGCATAACGAATAAGAACTTGGCTATCTATACCATATTTCTGTTCACCCATTAAGGCTTCACCACTCAACTTCAGGAGAATACGTTTATACTTCATCTTTACACTATTTTCGGTTTGCGAAGCAGCACATTTTATCAAAAGGAGAAAATTGCCAAATCTTACAAATATATACCCATTTTGGCGAATAGGAAAATGAAAAACCGCTTAAATAGGGCGATTTTGAATAAAAATATCAACAATGCCGTTTCAAATTGACTTTCGTGGGGTATTAACTTCGAGCAAATCAATCAAAAAACGTATATTTAAACCCATAATATTCATTTAATACCTGTTCTCAAAAAAAACAGGTACAGCAACTTTCACCAATCGAATCTATGTTCATGCATTTCAATTCTTTCAGAACTTTTTTTATACTGTTTACCATTGCTCTTACATTTTATGGTTGTAAAAAATTACCCATTCGCACAACTGAAAAAAGCAATACCAAATCGATTGAAACAAGCAGAGGCCCCTACAATCCAAGCAAGCCAATCACTTGGGATTTAATACACACTAAATTAGAAGTGTCGTTCGACTTTCCCAAACAACATTTATTGGGCAAAGCAACCATCACCGTTAAGCCCCACTTCTATTCGCAAAATACGCTAACCCTACAAGCAAAGGGTTTCGACTTGCATGCAATTAATTATTTACATGGCGACAAAATCAAGTCGTATACCTACGATTCGAAAAACATTGCCATTACGTTGAATAAAAGTTATTCGAGATCGGATACACTTTCTATTGAAATAAACTACACGGCTAAACCAAACGACTTGCCAAAATCGGGCAGCAGCGCCATTACCGAAGAGAAGGGTTTGTACTTTATCGATCCACTGGGTACCGACCCTAAAAAACCTACACAAGTGTGGACCCAGGGCGAAACGGAAGCCTCGCAATGCTGGTTTCCGACGATTGATGCAACCAACGTGCGTTGTACGCAAGAGATGTATATCACAGCGGATAAAAAATATCAAGTACTTTCGAATGGCGAATTGGTTTATAAAACAGAAGCTGCAAACGGACAAACGACTTGGTATTGGACAATGAAAAAAGCCCACGCTCCCTATTTGTTTATGATGGCGGTTGGCGAATTTGCAAAGGTAAGCGATACGTGGAGAGGCATGGAAGTGAGTTATTACGTAGAGCCTGAATACGAAAAATATGCGCGTTCTATTTTTGGCGAAACACCT
>JAYTLG010000007.1:0-7948 GCA_043729555.1 Cytophaga sp. | reverse complement strand
GTTTGGTAAGTATGGGCAACGTTCTTTTGCATTATCGCAGACTGTAATCACATAATCGAAATCGATGTGTAGGTATTCGTTTACGTTATTTGACGTATGTGATGATATATCGATTCCATCTTCCAGCATGGTTGCAATGGCTTTTGGGTTTACGCCGTGGGTTTCTACACCTGCACTATAAACGTCGGCTCTGTCGCCTGCAAAATGTTTTAAATAACCGTCGGAAATCTGGCTTCTAAAGCTGTTACCGGTACAAAGTACGAGTATTTTTTTTGTCATTTGATTTAAAGGATTAACCACAAAATATTTATGATACAGAATTTAGGGTCGAAGCCAAATAGAATCTGTAAAACAACAAGTGCTATCGATATTATAAGTTGCTTTTTATATTTGAGTAGTATTGGATACATTATTAACAACAGCCTCCGCCTGGTGTACATGAATTTGCTGCGTTGTTTTGCATGTCAGCTAATGCGACCTTTTCTATTTGAGAAGGAATTCCGCAATTGTCTTTCGCCAAACAATCTGTATAGGTGTTTGAAAGAATAAAATTAGAACCGTCAAAATCTATTTTGTATCTGCCAATGCTATCTGTTTGGTATTCTACTTCTACTTCCAAATCTTCTCCGTTAAACAAACGTTCGGATAGATTTATGATGCGTATCAATTTTTCGGGCGTCAGTCTATGGTCTATATCTTGTTCTACCCAAACTTGGAAACTTACTTTTTTATCCGTGCGCTCTGTTCCACCACAGTCGATGTAGTGTTTGGTGGTTAGTCCAACTTCTGTAATGTGAAAATGTTTGGGTACAAAACTGCCGTTTGCTTGTACAAGATTGATTTCAGTTTGACTATTCAATAGTGTTTTGAATGCTGATAATTTCATAATGATTAAATTTAAGTTAACAACAATTGTTTTTCTTTGTGATTAGGTTTGCAGCAATACTTCCAAAATACGCTTGTAAAATTTCAATGGCGTGTTCATCGATGCAATAACAAATCGACGTACCTTCGATGCTACCTTTAATTAGACCAGCATTTTTAAGCTCTTTGAGATGTTGCGATACCGTGGGTTGAGCCAAGGGTAATTCATTCACAATATCACCACAAATGCAGGTGTCGACTTTCATTAGATACTCCATGATGGCAATACGTGCAGGGTGACCCAATGCTTTTGCCAGTATGGCAATTGCATTTTGCTTATCTGTAAAATGATCTGTTTTGGTTGCTCCCATTTCTATTGTCTAATTATATATTGCAATATTACGATAAATATATGGAAATGAAAATTGTTTGGATGTTTTGTTTTAAAGTGTTGGTTAGTAGATGTTTTTTTGTGTGTCGGATTGGAAATCCTTATTTTCTAGCTTCCTTTCGCCGCGGCGAATATAAATCAGGAAGAGCGATTGGCGCGAAGTGATGATTATTTTAACAATGTTTCTTTGTTGTCTATGATGAATTGATCAAAAGTGATTGCTTGCTTGTGTGTTATTTGCTCTACCCAATGCGTTATTACTGGTTCTTTCTGAAACCTTGGGAAATAATGAAGCATAATCATAACTAAAATCAACATGGATGGCATGTTTTCTTTTTTCTTCTGAATAAAAAAACGAATTAGATTGGGAGATACAAATTGTATTTCTCTGCCTAAATAATTACTTAATTTCCGAGCCATTTCAGAAAAGCGTAACTTTTGGGAATTTGTTATTTCGTATGATTTATTTGTGTGCTGTGTTATGTTTGTCAATACGCATGCAGCAACAGAACCAATATCACGCACATCGACTAAGGTAAATCTTGCATTGCCAGCTGGAAGAAAAATACGATTCTTTGTTACTAAATCGTTGTATAGCGTTGTAGTAAAGTTTTGCATAAAATAGGCTGGTCGCAAAAATGTATAGGGTATGTTGCTTTCAATAATAAGCTTTTCAATTTTATGATGTGGAATGATTTCACTGTTTTCAACTCCTTGAACAGATAAGAAAACAATATGCTTCACTGCTTTTGTTTTACAGGCTTCAATGATTGGTTTAAAATACTTTTCCACGTCTGATAATTGTGGTGGTCGTAATAAAAATAGGATGTCACAATTGGCCAATGCAGGTGAAAATGTATTGGTATCTGTGAAATCAAAATGTGAAAAAGTAATGTCGTAGTTTGATAAGGTAGCATTGAAGTCATCTTGGTTTCGAAGGCCTGCAAAAAGCTTCAAATTATGTTCACTTTTTTGTAATGCTTTTATAACTTCCATGCCTACATTACCAGTAGCACCTGTAATTAAAACATGTGTCATATCTTTCATTTGTCTTAATTGTGATTGAGTAGATTCAGCTTGAAACGTGAAAGACCTACGAGGATTAAAAACCTCGTAGGTGTCCTACTTACTAATATTCTTCTAGATCAACTTCCCATCCCACTTAACAAAAGCCTCTATCGCTTCGTACTCTGGTAAGCCTAGATTGTTATAGGTATTTGCAGTTGCACGGTTTCTGTCTTCCGAACGTTGCCAAAATTCTCTTGGATCTGCTCCCGGAAACATTGGCGCATCTTTTTGAGATTGGTGCTTAAAGATGCCTCGGCGCTTACGCAACAATTCATCGGGACTTAATGGGATAGCCATTTCAATTTGGTCTATGTCCCACTCCTGCCACGCTCCGCGGTACAACCAAACTCTGCAGTCGCGTACCCAATCTTCGTATTTCATTTCATCCAATGCCAAGAAGATTGCTTTTAAACATACGCGGTGTGTACCATGTGGATCCGACAAATCACCCGCCGCAAAGATTTGTTGCGGTTTTAATTTATCTAATATCTTTTTGTTGCAATCGATATCTGCTCTGCCTATCGGATTCTTTTTAACCAAACCCGTTTCATAAAACGGCATGTCTAAAAAGTGTGCGTTGTTGTCTGGTATACCTACATAACGGCATGTGGCCTTTGCTTCGCCTCTGCGTATCAAACCTTTTATTTTCATTACCGCTGGCGGATCAATTTCACCCGGCTTTTTATTCTTTAATGTTTGTACAATATTTTTGAAAACTTCCGATGTTGTGTCTTCTCCTTCGTGAATAAACTGATTGTAATCGACTGCAAAATCTGCAAATCGAATTACGTCTTCGTCGTACACCGCAATGTTACCAGACGTTTGGTAAGCAACATGTACATCGTGGCCTTGATCGACCAAACGAATAAATGTACCACCCATAGAGATGATGTCGTCGTCGGGATGCGGACTAAATATCACCGCACGTTTCGGAAACGGGTATGCACGTTCCGGTCGGTTTGTGTCGTCGGTGTTGGGCTTCCCGCCAGGCCATCCCGTAATTGTTTTTTGAAGGATGTTAAATACTTCGATATTGATGTTATAGGCCGGTCCGTATTGTGCCACCAATTCCGACAAGCCATGTTCGTTGTAATCTCTTTCGGTTAGTTTTAAAATAGGTTTATTGACAATCGAACTCAACCACACAATTGCTTTCTTACGTGCTTTCTGTGTCCAATCAACCGAACCAACCAACCACGGCGTTTTGATGCGCGTTAGGTCGGCCGACGAAGCCGTATCTAATATAACACCAACGTTTGGGTGTGTTTGTAAAAATGTAGATGGTATCGACTCTGTGATAGCACCTTCTACTGTCTTTTTAATAATCTGTGCTTTGCCTTCGCCCCAAGCCATTAAAAGAATGCGCTTCGCTTTGAAAATGGTTCCAACGCCCATTGTAATTGCCGTGCGAGGTACGTGCTCTTCACCAAAAAAATCACTTGCCGCATCAATGCGTGTCATGTGATCAAGGGTGATAATACGAGTCTTAGAATCCAATCGCGAACCGGGTTCGTTAAAACCGATGTGTCCCGTTCGACCAATGCCCAAGAGTTGTACATCCAAACCACCGAAGGCATCAATTTGATTTTCGTAGTTGGCACAAAATGCAGCTATCTGATCTTTGGCAATTGTACCATCCGGGATGTGTACATGTTCTTTCGGTATATCGATGTGGTCGAATAAATATTCCCACATAAAACGCACATAACTTTGTAGCGCAGTAAAGTTTATTGGAAAGTATTCATCTAAGTTAAAGGTAATCACATTGTGAAAGCTCAAGCCTTCTTCGCGGTGCATGCGGATTAATTCAGCATACACGCCTTTGGGAGTCGAGCCTGTAGCTAAGCCCAATACGCAGTGCCTTCCTTCTGCTTGTCGTTCTCGTATGATGTGCGCCAATTCGTGGGCTACGGCCTTGGATGCATCGTCTGCAGATGCGTAAATCGTTGTATGTAATTTTTCGAAACCGTTAGTTGAAATATCCATATGGAAATAAAATGTTCTATATGTAAAGAAACGAAAAAAAAGGAATTGGTTTTTGTTCGTGGAAAATTAATTATGAAAGTATTTCATCTAACAGTTTTTCTTTCATATTCGTTAGGGACGTTTTCTTTTATTTATTCTCCTTTTGCCTTGATGCAAGAGTACCAAAAGATCAAGGCTTTCCGGCACGGCGGATCAAATGGACTAAAATTTTTGTACCTCGCGCTAACGCTACAAAACCATCTTGAAAAAAGATTAGTTGTAGAGTTCAAAAAGCGAAATGAACCAAAATTTCTTAACGCAATTTGAAATGAGGCCGTTTGGAGCCTGGAACAATTGGAGGTTTCAAGGTTTGAAAGGAGCAATTTTTAATTAACGTCTTTTACTTAACAAACCGACATGGAATTATTGGGACTATTGATGTCACCGTTTGTTTGGTGGGAGAACCGATGCCTTCGCTGCCAACGAAGGCATCGGTATGGGTATTTGAAATGAGACCTTTGGATGATTGTAGTAGGAAACGATTGAGATTGCTTTTTAAACGAATCCAAACGGCTTAAAAACACCTTATTAATGTTGATTCGGCCTATTTCAATCTACAAAACAATATATTTTAATGTCATTCGACTTAGAGAATATGAGCTTTCGTAGAATTAAGAAAATTATGATTATTACCCTATCCATTATTGCGGTATTGGCATTGGCCTTTTACTTGTTTTTGTTTTATGCGCCTTTTGGAATGCCACCGGCTAATGCCCGTTTGGAACGTATTAAATTATCACCCAATTATAAAGACGGTGCATTTCAAAACAGACTACCGACTCCGATGATGGCCGATGATGCTTCGTATTTCGATATAATGAAAAAACAATTTTCATCGGATTTTACGCGTGAGCCAAACAAAGTGTTGCCAAGCATCAAACGTGATTTGACGCTTGCTCCTACTTCCAAACCAACGATTACGTGGTTTGGTCATTCAACTTATTTGATTCAACTAGATGGTAAAAATATTTTATTGGATCCCGTTTTTAGTATGCGTACATCGCCTGTTCAATTTGCAGGCAACAAAAAATACGACGGTACGGAAGTGTATAACCCTGCCGACTTTCCTGCAATCGATTATTTAATTATTACACACGATCACTACGACCACTTAGATTATCAGACGACGCTAGACATGCAATCGAAGATTACTGCCTATTACATGCCATTAGGTGTAGGTTCGCATTTGGAATCTTGGGGAATAGATACGTCAAAAATAAACGAATTGGATTGGTGGCAAGAAATTGAGTTGAATGCCACTATGAAATTGGTGTGTTTGCCAGCCCGCCATTTTTCTGGTCGCGGTATTACCGACAGAGGTAAAACCTTATGGGCATCGTATTTATTGATTACGCCAACACATAAAATTTATATCGGTGGTGATTCAGGTTACGATACACACTTCAAAGAAATTTCGGATAAGTATGGTGCAGTTGATATTGCATTTTTAGAATCTGGGCAATACAACGTAGCATGGCCATTGATACACATGATGCCTGAAGAGACGGTACAAGCATCGATTGATTTGCAGGCAAAAGTATTGATGCCTGTGCATTGGGGAAAATATACGCTTGCGTTACATCCCTGGGACGAGCCTATTAATCGGTTAACAGCAGAGGCACAAAAAAGAAACGTACCTGTTGTTACACCGATGATTGGTGAACCTGTGATATTGGATAGTATACTTCCGAATAGTGTTTGGTGGAAGTGATGATAATGATGAGTGATAAATGATGAATGATGAATTAAAACTCAAATTTGAACGTTTCAACTTCATTTACAAACGTTTTGATAGAGCGGCTTGCGGGCTCACTCATATTCCAATTGATTGTGATTACAAATGCATCTTCTTTTATTTCGATGCTAAATAAATCCCTATTTTCTAATTTTGAGGCAGATGAAAAATGAAGTTCGAATTCTTCATTGGGTTTTAAACTTTCTTCAACAATATGAATAGGTTCAACAATAACAATTTTAGAGCGATTCGTCTCATTCGTTAAGTAAAATTTATATACTTCCATATATTTCTCATTTCACCCCGACAAAAAGAATGATGAATTGGTTTATACAATTCATCATTCTTAATTTATAACTCATAATTAGCAAAACTACTCCTGCGGTGGGTTTTGTCTTTTCACCAAGGTGTGCTTGATTCCGTTTGGTTCGCGATGAATCGGCATCGAGTGTTCTTTTTGCGCCGGACGGCTGTTGCTTTGTCCGCTTTTAGATTTATTATTGGAAAAACCTTTCGCTTGATACTTCGGTTTTTTCTCTGGTTCGTATGCTGGACCTTCTCCTATTTCAATTGGTATCGTTAATTTTTCAATTTCTCTACCAATCAAGTTTTCAATTTGTAAGAATTTGTATTGATCTGAATCGCTGATAAATGTAATTGCAGTACCTGTTGTGGCAGCACGGGCGGTACGACCAATACGGTGTATGTAGTTCTCTGCATCGCCCGGCACTTCCGCATTAATAACTAAATCAATCCCGTCGATATCGATACCACGAGAAAGAATATCGGTACCAATCAACATTTGCAACTGACGACTTTTAAACGCACGCATAATTTCTTCGCGTTCTTCTTGCTCCAAATCCGAATGGAAACCTTTTAATGAGAAGCCCATACCCGACAAGTCACGCTCAAGTTTTTTAACATGCTCTTTGGTGGACGAGAAAATAATGATGCTGTTGAAATTGCCGCTCGCAAGGATGTGCTTGATTAATTTATTTTTTTGTTCTTCGTAAACCAAATAAGCTTGTTGCAAAATACCTGCAGCTGGTTTCGAAATGGCAATGTTAATTTCCTTCGGGTCCTTCATTAGTTTTGTCGCCAATGCACGCATCTTCGTCGGCATGGTGGCAGAAAACATTATGGTTTGTCTTTCGGTAGGTAAATAACTAATCACACGTACAATATCGTCATAGAACCCCATGTCGAGCATGCGATCGGCTTCATCTAAAACTAGGTGTTTAATTTGTTTTAAGTTTGCAGTACCTGATTGCAACTGCGCCAATAAACGACCCGGCGTTGCAATAACAATGTTAGCACCATCTGTTAAGGCTTTGCGCTGTTGATCCCAAGTAGCACCATCCCCCCCACCATATACTGCAATCGAACTCACATTGATGAAGTATGAAAAGCCTTCAATCTGTTGGTCAATCTGTATGGCAAGTTCACGTGTTGGTACCAAAACTAGGGTGTCCAAACTATCGGTATTGGATTCAATAATTTTATGTAGGATTGGCAACATGTAAGCTGCCGTCTTTCCTGTACCTGTTTGTGCACAAGCCACTAAATCGTGATTTGCCATGATAACAGGAATCGATTCTATTTGTATGGGGGTAGGTTTATTAAAGCCCATGGAGTTTAAGCTGTCTAATAAACCTGCATTGAAATTAAAGTCGTTGAATGTCGAGGACATAGTATTAAAATAAGGTATCTAATTGAATTAGAGTAAAGATAGTAAATTATCGACAGTTTTTAAGGCTTTGTACCTTCTAAGGAAGAAATCAAGCAGAGCGCTTAAAAATGGCTCTACAAAATAATATGAACTCAATTCCGCTGTGTATCCCTATTTTGTTGGAAGGGAAAGGTTT
>JAYTLG010000006.1:0-6785 GCA_043729555.1 Cytophaga sp. | reverse complement strand
GGCAACACAGGCATTACGGTTAAAACAAATTTATCGCAGTGTACAACAACTGGTGTGCTTACATCGAATAAAATACAGGTAACTTCAATTCCTCAACCTTTTGAAACCCTTACTACGATTGAATCAACAACGGTTGAAATAACAGCACTTACAATTGTTGATGCAACTGGAAATGTGGTGTATCAAAAAACGGGTTTAAATGTTATGAAAATAGAAGTGGGTGAAACCTTAACGAATGGTATGTACACGGCTATTGTTCAAACCGAATCGGGGGCTTCCATGATTAAAATTTTGAAGTTGAAGTGATTTTTTAAGTATCATGCAGTACATTCAAGTACTGCATGGTTAATTTTTTAAATTATTCAGTAGGTTCTGTATCAGAAAAGGTGCAGACTGTTTTTTGTAGTATTCATTTATTATTAATATCTTTGTTGCTAAGATAATTAATTACTAAGATATAATTCAATGGCTAAAAAATCGAATGTTTTTATTATACAAGATTTTAGAGCACTGAGTAGGCAGTATTCGGATACATCTATATGGATGCATGAAGCCATTGCCCGAAAGGCTGGCCTTTCAGGCACTGATCATAAATATTTGGGATTAATAATTGATAAAGGTCAAATGACCGCCGGTGAATTGTCGTCCGCTACAGGCTTAACTACAGGTGCCATTACGGGTTTAATCGATCGACTTGAAAAAAAGAAGTTGGTTAAACGTCAGTTGGATAAAGAGGATAGAAGGAAAGTAATTATTGTAGCAAATATTGCGAATGCAATGAAGTTATTGGAGCCCATCTTTTCAAAATTACAAGAACGTACCGTGGCACTTATTGAATCTTTTAGTGAAAAGGATATGAAAGTAATTACGAGCTATTTTCAATCTGCTATTGATATTATGGAAGATGTCACACATAATATGAATAAAAAAAATAAGCTATATGAACTCACTAGCCACAAAGCTTTTGTTGGTGTTTCTGCCATAGATGCTTTTTCATAGAGGTTGAATGATAACGCAGGCCACCAACAAATTATTTAAACGGATGAATACGATAACCGACACTTATTTATCAAGGGCTGAAACCTGGCTTTTTATAACGACGCTAGTTTATTTTCTGATGAATGGTGCACAGATTTTTGAAACCGCTGTTATTGTGCCTAAATGGACGGCTGCACCGCCAGATTCTTTTAAAATGTTACAAGGTACTTATGGCATTGATTTGAAAACATTTTGGATTGTGATTCATTCCATTCATGAAATTACATTTATTATTGCTATCGTTTTTTGTTGGAAGATTGAACCCATGCGAAATGGTTTGTTGGTTTTATTCGCAATGCATTTTGCTGTACGTGTATGGACATTGATGTATTTTGCACCAAACATCATCGATTTTCAAAAGATTACAAGTTTAACAGAATCTGCGAGTAGCTTGATTCAACGTGTAAATCAGTGGCGGATATTAAATTATATTCGCGTTGTTATTTTTATTGCTGTATCCATCGGTCTCATTCCTTTGTGCTTAAAAATAATGAACATGCGATATAAGTAGTGGTTATTTAAATCGTAGATTTTATCTCCAGTTCTTTTCGTATTGACTCCATCAAAAGCATTCTTGATTTTTTTAATAGACCAATAAAAATAGGATTGATAATTTGATACCCAATTAAATGTATCGTTTCAATTACTTTAACGGTATTGTTTGTTGCATCTTCTACAAAGGTATAATCGATGTGCAGAAATATTCCTTTGCTAATTTCGGATTGGTATTGAATGTGCTTATTGGCCTCAACTACAATAACGCTTACATCATACATCGGTTTCATCGGAATAATCCCCCAAAGCTTGAGCGATTCATATACGCGAAATGTATTTTTGGATGTAGTGGGTTCAATTTTAACTGTTTGAATCATATACGGATGATGTTTCCCAAACAGCATAAAGTCGCTAAAATAGGTACTTATTTCAGTAGACTTTCCGGGTAATATATATTCATACGTGATTTCTGTTTTCATATCCTAAAATACCTAAATTTAGGTCCTATTGTAGTTAACGGAACAAATTATTTATAATCTGTGTTTAATCACGTATGTTGAATGTTTATGAACAGTATTATTTATGGAAAGAAACGAATTTATAAAAAAAGGACTACTCGGAACAGGAATGTTTGTAGCTGCGTCTGCCATGGGTAATGTCATTCAAAATGATATTGACGAACTCAACGCTTTAGAAATTTTAGGCTTTAATCACATACCAAATACAACTTCTACGATTATGGAAAATTCAGTATTACATAAAGCCGACACACGCGGAGATGCTAACCACGGATGGTTGCATAGCAAACACACCTTCAGTTTTGCAAATTATTATAATCCCGAACGCATGCACTTTGGGGTATTGCGTGTATTGAATGACGATATTGTTTCTGGAGGTAAAGGTTTTGGTACACACCCACATGATAATATGGAAATCATCAGCATACCGCTTGAAGGTTATTTAGAACATAAAGACAGTATGGGTAATACCACTGTGATTAAAAAAGGTGATGTACAAGTAATGTCTGCAGGAACTGGCATTCAACACAGTGAATACAATAAAAATAAAGATACTCAGGTGAAGTTTTTGCAAATTTGGGTATTTCCAAATAAGAAAAATGTATCACCTCGTTACGATCAGATTACCCTAAAGTCGACAGATAGACACAACACCTTTCAGCAAATACTTTCTCCAAAGCCTGATGATGCTGGAGTATGGATCCATCAGAATGCATGGTTTCATTTAGCACAATTTGATGTAAATCATTCACAAGTATATAAAATGAAAGACAAAACGAATGGCTTATATGTATTCAATTTGAAAGGGGATATTAAAGTCGATAATCAAGTGCTCAACACCCGCGACGGTTATGGTATATGGAATATAGAACAAGTTACCATCAAGGCCGATGCAGCAGCGGAGTTTCTGTTGATGGAAGTGCCAATGACAGTGTAAAACACAAATTCCAAATAACAAATAACAAATAATAAATTCCAAAAGCGTTAAGTATAAAATTATTTAAATTTGAAATTGATTGAGTAGTTAAATAAAACGTATTCTATAGTAGTTTGGAATTTGTTTTTTGTTATTTGGAATTTTTCCACGATACTATCTATAACAAATATTATATCGAATAAAATTTAAAGCTACTACTACTACTACTACTACTACTACTACTACTAAGCAAATAAAAAATGTTAAAACACGCAACAACTCAATACCCAGTATTGGAACTTATAAAACAACGATGGAGCGCACGTTCGTTTTCGCCGAAAGAAATTTCAACAGAATCGATGCTAACAATTTTGGAAGCAGCTTCGTGGTCGGCGAGTGCAAACAACGAACAGCCGTGGGAGTTTCAGTATGCACTAAAGGGTACACCAGGTTTTGATACCGTTTGGAATTGTTTGATGGCAGGCAACAAACCTTGGAATAAAAATTCTGCAGCATTTATTGTTACCATTGCACGTAACACCTTTACAGCAACGGGTAAGCCCAACACCTATGCCGCACACGATGTTGGCTTAGCGACTTCACACATCTTGTTGCAAGCGTCGTCGATGGGCATCTTTACGCACCCGATGGCTGGTTTTGAAAAAGAACAAATAAGTGAAGCATTGGGTTTGACAGATACGCAAACAACTATCTGTGTAATCGCTTTGGGTTATTTAGACGATGCAGAAAAATTAGAAGAACCCTTTAAAGAAAGAGAATTAACACCGAGAACGCGTAAGCCTTTGTCGGAAATTGTGAAAGTAGTTTAATGAATTATGAGTTATAAATTATGAATTCTGAATTCTGATTGCCTCGGAGAAATATTAGACTCAGTTCTTGTTTTCTTTTTCATTTATAATTTATACCTATTTTTCAATCAAATGTTCCACATCCTTAATCTGTATCAGCAGCGCTTTGTTTGATAGATATATTTCTATTGAACAAAGTGCTAAGGATAACAACATACATATTAAGCTTAATCCAAATGCGATATGTACCCATTGGTCAATATTGTAATAAATTAAAAACATCGAAAGTGCCGAAATAAACATGGTTGCGATTCCAAGTAATTGCATGTTTCGGATTAAAAAGATGCGCTTTTTTAAGATTTGTATTTGTTCAATGATGACGGTTGATTTTTCGGTTTGGTATTGTGCGTGTAAAGATCGAATACGATTACTAATAGCAATGTATCTGTTGGTATAAGCCAATAATAGTAGAGATATTGTTGGAAATAACAGGGCAGGTGTGGTAAGGGTTAATTCGTTCATGGATATTTTTTTAGGCAGATTGATTTATTGTAATATCTATTTTTACGCTGAAAACGTAAATTATTTATATGGTTTTTAAGTTTTTATTGCTTCAAAACAAGCAAGTTACATTTTAAATTGGTATCTTCTAGAAGAAAATTGTATATTGCATCATGAAAGCTACACTATTCGATTACGAGATTCGTGCTAAATATCGTAAATTAATATTAACTGTTTCGAGCGCCGAAGCAAAAAGAATTATCATGAAAGGTGACGACGAGTCAGCACCTGTAGAAAAAGAAAAATTGGCAACGATACTTAAAGGATAACCGTTCTTTAAATCTTTGTGAATTCTACACATTTAAAAACACATTATTAATTTGAATAATGTGTTTTTTTATGCCTTTTTTTAAATCGGTTCGCCATTTAAGTCGCTTGTTAATATTTCGCTCATATAATCTAAGTAGGGGCGCATTTTTTTAAACGTATCAGCTACCAATTCATGAAAATTAGCTGAAAGCACTTCTTCATTCGTAAA
The DNA here is from genome assembly GCA_043729555.1 of Cytophaga sp. Lineage (GTDB taxonomy): Bacteria > Bacteroidota > Bacteroidia > Cytophagales > Cytophagaceae > Cytophaga. The sequence goes on along the minus strand of JAYTLG010000006.1, from coordinate 1,970 downwards.
AATGTGTTTCACGATAAATTGCTTGTGTCGAATCAGTTCAATATTTGGGTCGTTGATATCAAATCTTCTAGGAGCTGTCTTTACTTGATCGCCCAATATTGTACCAAATATTTTCTGGAAAGTCGGTTTTTTAAGAATACTTTTTAAGGTAGTTGGGTCAGCCGATAGTTGTTTGCGTATGTGCAGTAAGTCTTCGGCATTGGGCGAAAAGAAGCCACCAGCCACAAACGAGTTATTTGGTTCGATGTGGTAATAGTAGCCACCGCGCAGTTGTTTGGTAGCACGTTTGAAACCGCCGCCAATATTGCTTTTGTAGGGACTTTTATCTTTCGAAAAACGTACGTCGTTGTAGATGCGGTACAAACTCTTTTTGCCACTAGGAGTTTCAATGGTGTCGTGTTTGTTCATAGCTGCCAACAAGGCATCTGCGAAATGAACCAACTCTGTATGTGCGTCTTGATAAACAGTTTTGTTTTTAGTGAACCAGTCTTTGTTGTTGTTCTTATTAAGCTTCTTCAGAAAGTCGAATGGCTTTGACAGATTATATGTTGGTTTCATAGGTACAGTGATTGAGAATGCAATTTAGAAACAATGCCTTTGCACATTTAACACATTCAATATAGGTATAGTTGCTTAACTAATTAAAATTAGTGTTAAATTTATATCCGTGCTTACAAGCTTATGAATAATACATCTAATAATTGTCCTTGTTGTTCAGGTAATAGCTTCGCCAACTGTTGTGAACCCTTACTTACAGGTGCGTTTCAAGCCACTACAGCCGAACAGTTGATGCGTTCGCGGTATACGGCTTATGCATCCGATGCTATTGCGTATATCTTAAACACTACACATCCTTCCACACGTAATTTTTACAATGCGGCGTCCATAAAAGAATGGGCTGAATCCAGTACTTGGCAGAAGTTGGAAATTGTTTCTACTGAAAAGGGAACAGAAGCAGATGTGATTGGGTATGTACAGTTCAAAGCCTATTTTTTAGATGAAAAAATGAAACCACAAATGCATCACGAATATTCTACCTTTAAAAAAGTTGATGAACGGTGGTATTTTGTTGAGGAAAAAATATTGGCTTGATTGTAATTGAAAATTGTCTGAACCTCAGATTCACCTGATGTAACTGATTTATATGATGCAGCAATTCTTTTTATTTTTGAATTGATGGTAACGTCACAAGTCGCCGTGGTTGTGTCATTTCGACCAAACACCAAGTAAAGCCTCCTTTACCTTTTGAGTACCTTACGAAAAACCTTCGCCCACTTTGTGGTAAAAATTATAAATTAGACAGTATTTCGTTTTACTCTTTTTTGAGCGCTTCTAATTTGGCTTGTCCGATTATTTGAGAAGTATAAATACCTGCATCTCCCGAGCATAAATATCCGATTACACAGGCGATGGCTACAAACACCCCACAATTGCTGCCAAACAATTCAATGGCCATCAAGATACACGCAATAGGCGTATTGGTTGCACCAGCAAATACCGCGACGAAACCCATGCCTGCTAATAAGGCCGTTGGCAAGGGGATCACAAGCGATAAGGCGCTGCCCAATGTTGCACCAATGAAAAACAGGGGTGTAACTTCGCCTCCTTTAAATCCACAGCTTAGAGTTAATACGGTAAAAAATAATTTTAAAAGAAAATCATAACTTTCTGCTGGATGTTGAAATGCGTCTATAATGCTCGGAATACCTAAGCCGATAAATTTTGTAGAACCGTTCAGGGTATACAAAGCATAAAACAACGCGGTTAAGAATACGCCTCCCACAACTGGACGTAAGGGTGGATAAATTATAACAGATTTGAATAAATCTGTTAACGCATGCATGCTTTTTATAAACAATAATGCTGTTAGGCCAAAGCAAACTCCAGCTACGATGGCGTAGGCAAAAGTTGTAGGAGTTAATGTTGGTACGATGTCGATTACGTAAGTTGTATGTCCTACATGCCAGATG
>JAYTLG010000005.1:0-7453 GCA_043729555.1 Cytophaga sp. | reverse complement strand
CTCTACCAAAATCGCGAATGACAACATGTTTATCCGTAATGGTAATATCAATTTGTTTGCCATTGCCCATCATGTGCTCATCAATCGAGTTATCGATGATCTCTTTTACAAGCACATAAATACCGTCGTCTTGCGCCGAACCATCGCCCAATTTACCGATGTACATACCCGGACGTAAACGGATGTGTTCTTTCCAATCGAGTGAACGGATGCTATCTTCGGTATATAAAGGTTTATCAGCTGCCATAGTATTTTATGCGTATTTTGAGTAGGAAGAACAATTTACAAAAAATACCGTTGTCTAATGTCTGTGAATTATCCACAAAATGGGAGCTTCGTACAAGTAGATTGTAACTATTTATAAATTAAATATATAGAAAGAATTGAACCAATAAAATATGCCTACCTCCGTAAAGAAGTAGGCATATTTATTCGTGTAAAAGAATGTTATCTGAATGAATTAATTGATAACAATCTTTTGTATTTTATCTCCCTGTTTGATTAAATCAACAATGTCAATTCCATCAGTTACTTTACCAAAACAGGTATGTACACCATCTAAGTGACCTGTATTTTTGCGGCTGTGGCAAATGAAGAATTGCGATCCACCCGTATCTTTTCCTCTATGCGCCATTGACAATACCCCTCTGTCGTGATGTTGACTTGGATTTTTCGTTTCGCATTTAATAGAATATCCTGGGCCACCAGCACCTGTGCCATCTGGACAACCACCTTGTGCCATGAAATCTGCAATTACACGGTGAAACTTTAAACCATCGTAGTAACCACTTTTAGCAAGCTTTACAAAGTTTGCTACAGCAATTGGTGTATCCTGATCAAAGAATTCTACTTTCATTACACCTTTATCCGTGTGAATTTCTCCAGTTGTCATAATTTTAATTTTTCTATATAAACAAAAATACAAAATTTATTTTAAATGTATTTTCTATTTGCTTCCAACTTTTTCACCTAACTTATTTATAGAATAGTTTGTTTTGCCTGTGTTGACAATGTATAGTGCCTTGTTTGTAGGGTCTGGGCTTATCGATACTGCTTTGATAAGTTTTGTTTCTCCCCCATCAATGTTTAGTAAGCACCACTTTTTAGAACGCATAACTGGTATCGGCAACACGTTTGTTGTATCCATAAATGTATATTGATTTACTGAAATTACGGCGCCATCTGTTCGCAATAAAGACCAAAGATTGTCTCTTTTTACTTTTAAATGATTCGGGCTCGTTAGTAAAATTTTCTGATATTCAGAAGGAAGGATACGTTTACCAGCTACATTTAACAATCCTTGTTTCGTATTTTCAGTAACAACATAAAACGATGTAATGCTTAACTGCTGTTCTTCAATTGCAGAATAATTAGGCTCTAAAATATATGTCCCTGAAGTATTGATAATACCGACGTTATTTCCCTGTCTAACTGCAGCTGTTCCATTGACAAATGGTTCAGCTGCATCAAATCCTGTTTCAAATTTTAATAATTCTGTTTTACCATTGTAGTAATACCATTTCCCATTTTGCTTAACACGTATCGCTGAAATAGAATCGGATGTGCTGATTGCTTCATAACTATGAAGATGAAATACATTTGTCGTGATTGGCAAAATTAGATTTTCTTCTGAAGGCATTCCACTGCCTATATAAGGTTCACTGCCAGTATAATATTGTTTTGTTTCTGCAATAGTTAATAATGCATAAGTTGGCTTCACAATAAAAGAATCTTTCAAATCAATGATGCCATACCATCCGTTCTCTTTAACAATGGCAGAACCATTTATAAAATCAGTTGCCTGAGGGTACTTAGGTTTAATATATACCTTCCCTCTAATAGATGCATAACCATACAGATCATTCTTTTTGATTTTGAAATATCCATTACTATATGGAGCGATCGCCTGATATTCTAAGGGCAATATGATACTTCCACTCAAATCTAACAAACCATAACTTGTACCATTTTTAGCAATCAAAATATTTGTTTTAAATACATCTAATGAATCGTATATGGGATTTTGTGTCACCTTCCCTACATTATTAAATATTCCCCATTTACCATCTTGGTTAAAAATTATATCACGTGGAGAAATCTTTTTAACATGTTCTATATTGGGTTCTAATAAATACCCACCATTAACATGGTTTACAACACCTAGTTTGTCGCCTTTTTTAATTAACGAACAATTGGGCGACAACACTTGTGCAACCGTGTACTGACACGCTATAATGTATTTTATTTGATTTTCATCAAATAGTCCCCATAACTCAGCTTTCTTAACCCATGTCAATTCTGTTCCAGCTATTGCATACACTTCTGAAAACTGTGGGGATAATATATTTTTACCTTTATCATCTATCAATGCCCATAAGCCATCTTTGATTGCCCATGCTTTGTTGTATCTAAAGTTTAATATTTTTTCATATTGAACAGGTACAATTAAATCACCATTGCAATTTATAACACCACATAAATTGCCTTTTTGTACAATCGCTTTATTGCTACTAAAAGGCGATACTTTTGTGAATATAGGCTCTACAACCATCATGCCCATCATGTCTGCATATCCCCATGCTTTTTTCTCTTTGTCGTAATAAGGAAAAAAATCTTCGGGACAGCTATTGCCTTGTTGAGCACTAGCCGTTAATGTTAATCCAATTAGTAAATATGTAAGAAGTATTTTAATGAAATTCATATATATAATTTAATTTGAGGCGAAGAAGAGTATTGAAACAACAATAGCGGCAATGATACTTGCAAAGTCTGCAAGCAATCCGTAGCTAATTGCATATCGGGTATTTTTAACACCTACAGAACCGAAATAAACAGCAACGATATAAAAGGTTGTATCTACGGCACCTTGAAAGATGCATGCCAATCTACCTGTAAACGAATCTGCACCATATTGCGTCATGGTATCAATCATCAATGCTCTAGAACCACTACCACTTAATGGTTTCATTAATGCTGTTGGTATTGCTTGAGCAATTTCAACAATGCGTGTGTTGTTGTCAGACAAACTTTTCACACCCAAGATAATTAAGTCAAATGCGCCACTTGCTTTAAATAAGGTAATGGCAGATAATAGGCCAACCAAATAAGGAATGATTCGAATAGCAACATCAAAGCCTTCTTTAGCACCTTCAACAAATACTTCAAAGACATTTAGTTTTTTCAATAAGCCGTACCAAAGAAAAAATACAATAACACCGAATAAAACAATATTTCCAGATAAGTCTGAATACAATTTAATCAGTGGTGGTGTTAATTGTAAAAATAAGGTAATGATTAAGGTAATTAATATCGTAAAAGAAATTAAAAATGTGAGCAATGTTTTGTCCAATAAATTAATCTTTTGCTTCAGCCCCACCGAAACCATTGCAACCAATGTAGCCACAAAAGTTGTTATTAAAATGGGAATGAATACATCGCTTGGACTTTCGGAACCTAATTGTGCGCGATACATAATTATATTGATGGGGATGATTGTTAAACCGGATGTGTTTAGCACCAAAAACATAATTTGAGAATTTGATGCCGTTTCTTTTTCGGTATTCAATTCTTGTAAACCTTGCATGGCTTTCAAGCCAAGAGGTGTGGCAGCATTATCAAGCCCCAGCATATTGGCTGAAAAATTCATCAGTATACCTCCCATTACTGGATGGCCTTTTGGAATATCTGGAAATAATTTTGAAAAGAAAGGTGCAATGAAATTTGAAAGTTTTTCGATCAAGCCAGCCTTTTCTGCAATTTTCAATAAGCCCAACCATAAGGTTAAAACACCAGTTAATCCGATTGCTAAATCAAACGCGCCTTTTGAAGAATCGAATAAGGCAATCACCATTTCAGGAATGGCATTCAAATTATAAAGTGAACTTGTTTCTGGTAAAGCAAAGGTTCGAATCAAACCTAACAAGAATGCAACTGTGAAAAATCCAATCCAAATATAAGCTAAAAGCATGGTGCGATTTATTTACTTTTTATAGTTATCAATTATAACAAAGTTAATCTTTATTTCAATCTTACTGAAATGTAAATAACTTATTATATATTAGGTATTTATAACTTTTTAGCCAAGTTGAGGTTGAAGTTCTGCCCTAATATTCTGCTTATTTCTGCAATAATATGGTACTCGTCGCTCTGCGCGTAAATTATAGGGCATGGTAATTATTCTATAAACATATGACTCCGCTGGAGTCAATGCGCAGGTTTAAATTTTATTTGAAAAATATATAACCACTAATCACACCTGCTCTAAATGAATTGCGTTCGACGCCACTTGCTGTATATAGGTATATGATAGATCGCTGAGAATAATCACCAGCATCGCTTACCGCCACATCTCCATTTGTAGGTTTGATTGCTAAACCATAAAAAGTTTTTGCCGTACCATCAATTACAAGTTCTTTAAAGGATGCATTGTTATCGGTGTCAATTTTGTAAACACCTCCGTCAATCCAATACATACTTTTGTTTGTTGGATTGTAATTAATTTTTGAAGCATAACTTGAATAAGATGCAGCATTCAGTGTTCGCACAACTGCTCTTGTCATTGGATTGATACAAACCATAGAAGGCAAAATTGACAAGGATTGATTTCCGTCGCATAAAATCCATATCAGATTGTTGTGATCAATTGCCAAGGATGAACTTCCATAACCAATATCAATACTGTCTTTCAACAGTTCGTTTGTGGCATCAATTAAATATAGATATTTACTTCTGGGACTAGTTACATACAGCGTATCGTGGTAGCTAAGTATTTCTTCTGTCCAATAATTTATGGCTATCTTTTTTTCAATTGTATTGCTATTTGTGTTTAATACCGAAACACCTTTGCCATACAAATCGGTTATATATCCTTTTGTATTTGCGTAAGCGATGTAACGTGGCGACGTTAATCCGGTAATAGTTTTTGTATTTATAAAATCTGCATCAAGTACTTCAACTTTTCCTGAATTATTTACAACTAAATAAAATGTATTGTTGAAAAAAGAAAGTGACTGACATACATCGCCTGCAGGTTTGTTGTTTTTTAAAGCGAATAAATCTTGTGTCACCGTATTGGTGCTGGAGTCATAAAAACTAACACTACCATTCCCTGACATGAAGCCACCTTCATTTACAATGTACATACCCGTATTTTGTAAATCCGGCAAGGGATCTGACTCCCTTGCCGGTGGTTTACACCCATAGCAAATGCTAATAAAAATAACTAGTCGAGTAACGTGCTGTATCATTAGTCTATTTTAACAACTTTTTGAGTTGTATGTCCAACTTTAATATAATATACACCATTGTTCCATGAAGTAGCATCCAATAAAGTTGTTTCTGTAATTTTGATTTCAGAAACAACATTTCCTGTTACATCATATACAAGGCATTGTGCTCCAAGATACGAAGTGTTTATTAATGAAATATTAAATTGATTTGCAGAAGGGTTTGGATACACGCTCACAATTTGTTCGTTTGATTTTGTGATAGACGTTGAAAGGTCATCTTGGTTAATTACCCCAACGGCATCCAAGTCAAATCCGCTTGATGCAAATGTCGTTGTAAATGGATCGTTAACTGGATTGCCGTATGAATCTTTTGAAGAAGTAAGTAAATCAATTTTACCAACTACATCAATTAATTTCACATGCGTAATTTTAGTAACGTCCAATAACGGATTGTTTTTCAATTCTTCTAAATCGAATGGTGTGCCATAATTAGAAACATATTTGCCAGCTAAGTTGTATATCAATGCTGCATCAGTCGTAGCGAATGAACCCGTTTGAACAGCAGCATTTATTTTTGAGATTGCAGGAAAACGCACGTAATTAATTCCGTCTGAACTTACTTCCACAAAAGCCAATTCTAAATACTGATTCACCCCAGAATTAAACCCATTTTCAAAAACAGCAAAGTCTGCTCCTTCTCCATTTTTAATAGGTATTGCAAATTCCAATACAGCAACACCAGCATCACCCAAAGATACCACTGAATTAACACCTGCTTTCAGCGTACCATTTTCATCAATTCCTACAGTAGCAAATCCAAGAGATTGGTTATCGATATTTTGATAACCTCTTGTTACGGTACATGCAGTTGCCCAAGATTTAAATATGACACTATCCTTCTGAATTGCTTTTGTGCTACCGTTAGAAACTGCAGCATCGAATAACGGTTCGTTGAAGTTGTCGATTGCAAAATAATTAGGCGTTTTCATTCCTCCAGAGTTATTATCCGTTGAAGTTAAAAAGAATACCAAGCTGTCAACTACTCCTAAAGATCTTAAATCAACCCATCTCCATGTGTCCAACACATAATCTTTTGTATTGTCTGCAAATGTATAATCTGCCAATTTGAATTTTACAGTATCTGTAATACCTGCATTGTTGCGATATCCAGTAATAGCTAATTGAAAATAATCAGGATCATTTCCAGTTGCGCCCCCAAAAACTTTACCATAACCTCCATTAATTATTTCTAATGCTGCATAGGTTGTATTTGCAACATAAAAACCAGTTACGGGAACAGTATTTGCTGCACCTGTCAAACTTACAATTGCACCACTTTTACCAATAGCAAACTGTGACGATTGACCAACACCTGAACCTGTATAAACGCTGTATTCATTTGTAAACCCAGCTGTAGTATTGTCGGTTTTGTTTGAATACGCAAAACCACCTGACCAATATGCCCAAGATGTATTGTATTCATTTTTAAAATAGGCATTACCATCAGTGTAACCACCTTCTCCGTTTTCACCTATCCAATAGCCAGAAGCATCTAGTGGTAAACTTTCGAAGGTAGATGTTTGTGCAAGGGATACAAGTGCTTGCGCGCACATAAATAAGAGTGTAATTGTTTTTTTCATAGGAGTTAATTAAAGGTATAAGTGAATGTTAATTGATAATTGCGCAAGGGCATAGGTCTACTAGCCATTACTTGATAAGAGGTATTGAATATATTATTGATGCGTGCATTTATAGAAAGTGTTGATTTTGATTTGCTTGTTTTTAAAAACACGGTTGTGAAAACATCAAATAAATTATATGGATTGATGTAATCTGAATTGTCTGAATTTATGAATGCCCATGATGTGTAATTATAAATACACCCGACATTTACTTTTTTTAGTTGTAGTGTTGTTGTAAATGAATTTTTATACAGTGGCACATAGATGAGCTGCTTTCCTGCTCTATCATTAGCTGTTGGGTAATCTGTCTCGTTAGTAGATTTTGTATACGCAAAGGAATTTCTGAACAATAAGAAGGATTTATGTATCGGGACTGCAATTTTAGTTTCGAGCTCTAGCCCTCTCGACCATACACGTTGAATGTTTTCGGGCGACCACAATCCATTGGTTGGTACCCATAATATCCAATTTTCAATGTTTCGTGTATACACCGTAACATCCTGAAAGAACTGTATTTTTTTTATGGTCTTTTGATAAGCTGTT
>JAYTLG010000004.1:0-2725 GCA_043729555.1 Cytophaga sp. | reverse complement strand
TATGTCATTCTTCGAAAAATTAAAAACGCGCTGGGGTATTACGAGCAACTGGCGCCTCGTTAAAATTCTACTTGTGTTTTCATTAACGGGTATGTGTGCACCTTCATGAAGAAATTTCATCTCACGTAAAGATCCATTTTATTGCGACTTTTATAAATCCTACATCACGCAGACGCAATAAATTGCGTCTCTACCCAACCTCAATGAATAATTTGCACCCACCCTTTTTGACTGCAATTGTTGTTGTAGGTAGTTTCATAAAAATAAACACCATCACTTAATTCATTTTCTGGGCACCAGGTGTTTTTATAATCGGCATCATAAAACACACGGCTACCCCACGAATTGTAGACCGACAAAGAAATCGTTTCTCTTGGGTTATTGGATTGCGCAACCATGCAATCATTTTTACTATCGTTGTTTACCGTTATTAAATTGGTAACGTTTAATGTACTATTACCTATGTACACACTATCTTTAGCACTACCGCAACTATTTGTAACTACGAGTGTATACAAACCCGTTTCCTGTACCGCAGGTGCAACAGGCTCTGCATGCGCATTGTACCACTGATAGGCATACGTGCTTGTAGTTGGCAAATCTACGGTTTTTAACACGCAGGTATAAACAGAATCTGCAGCTACAGATATGATGGGATAATCTTCTAAAACAAATTGTTGTGTAGCACTATCAGCCAAACAATATCTATACGAAACCAAACTTGCTTGATATGTGCCGGGACTCAGGTTAAGGTTGAGTGTATCATCCGTATATTTTTGCCAACTCGTAGCTGGCAGTTTTTTTACAAACCAAAACAAACTATCTACTGGTATGTTGCTAGTGCCTTTCAAAGTTACAGGTGCATCATAACAAGCAGGCGATGGTAACGTATTGCTTATGGATTGCGCAACCGGAAAAGCATTGGGCTTTTTGTAATTGGGATGGTAAAAGTTATAGATGTAGTTGTTGCGGGCTATATAAGTAAACGATGGTATAGCCTCTGGTTGCTCGTACGAAGGAATAGGTAACGAATCAACCAAATTAGAAGGCACAAAGGCTTGATCAATATGTTTAATCTCCCCCAAATATCCAACAAAATTAGACGTAGCACCTACCTGTTTGCCTTTCCATTTATAAATCAATATATTATTTTCTTTCCCGTAATCCATTCCTGTATACCTATTTTTAATCAAATTAAAATAAAATGGAGTGGAAATTTTAGAAGCTATATCATATTGATACGTCCAAACCGAGCTCCCAAAAATCCAAGTATCATGATAATAAAGATATCTTGAATCGTGTGAAAATAAATTAACACAACCACCACTTTCTACAGGTATGGTTTGTAAGGCAGTAAAATCAAACAAACCTGTAGCAGCATCAAACGGTGCTATAAATACCGTGTAAGCACGAGACGAAGGTGCATTGAGTGATTTTTGCGTACCCGAAAAGGTTACCAGATCACCTGCTGTTGAATATACCAATTGAAAGCCCAATCCATACTTAGGCATATATGCCATATAAGGTTGGTTTGTATATTCAAAATCAGGGATTACATTTTCTATGGGTGGATCAATCGAACAAGCGTTTACTTTAAAATTCATCACTACATTGGTTCGGCTTTTCAATACTGACACCCAGGTATCAATATTGTTTTGGTGTTTTACCCCACTTATGGAAGGCGCAATGGAATCTGCTATAAAAATGTTTTTTTTTATAATACCGCCGCTACCGCCATTTGCATGCATATCAATAATATGATATTGCATCTTACTCATATCATAAAATTCATAACATGACTGATTCAATGGACAGTTAACAGGTTTATTGGTATTAAAATCCCAATTTTCAATATAGGGCACTGTTTCGAATACATAATAATAACGCCTATTACTTTCTTCTATCGGCACAATCAAATTATTGACATAATAATTATTGAAATTATAAGGGTGCAACACGCCATTGTGCATCACTTGCCCATCAGCACGATATACTGTTGAGCCATCATAATAAAAAAGCAAATTGCCCAAGGTATCGCAAATTGAATTGGCATAAATAGTAAAGTCAGGGCCTTTGTAGTTGGTGTTAAATGGATTGTAATAATTGGTATTTTTAATTTCAACCTGAGGTTTGTTTGCATTAAATTTCATCAAATACTTAAACCCTATAACTCGCTCGTCTGTCTCACGTTGTGCATGAACTACTGCTATTAAGCACAGCGTATAAAGTAAAGCAAAGAGGTGTTTCATAGAATAGGAAAAAGCTTGGCGATGTGTATACAAGATACGCATCGCCAAGCTTTAAATTTATTTCGAGTGATAATTAGTTTGTTTTGATTACTTTTTTCGTCACTACACGATCCTTGTTTTTTATTTTAATAACATACAAACCAGACGCCCAGCCTGAAGTTGATAATTGGATTTTTTCGGAAAAATATACTCCAAAATGGATTCGCTTACCTGCGGCATCATATACTTCAATATCTACAGAACTAAGTGTGCCATCTGTTAGGGTATATACACTTAAATCAAGTGTAAGTTCCGCTACAAATGGATTGGGGTATACCAACACTTCAGCGCTAGGTTCTTCTTCGTTTAACACAGCCGAAGTTCTCAATACCGCTGGTGTACAACCATTTTCGTAATACAAATTCCATACTTCTAATTCTTTATAATTGGTACCTACCGTATTGGGGTTGCGACCTGCACCTACATAATACACATGA
>JAYTLG010000003.1:0-22953 GCA_043729555.1 Cytophaga sp. | reverse complement strand
TTACGTGTGTTGCCTAAGTATGAGGATGTGTGTGGGTGAGTATGAAGTGGGGATACAATCCCATAGCGCTAAACTTAACGGAGTGGTCCGCCGCGGCGCTAAAGACTAGCGCCAGTGGAGCCTCTACTTATTTCTTTTATCAATTCTAATCCATTTGGAAGCGGAATATCATAAACAGATTTTGTTCTTTCTTCCCAAATTTTATCTACCTCACTAATTTTGATTTCTCCTAAATAATATGGTTTTCCATAACCATCATGTATTTCATAAAACCCTAGTTTTTTTCCTAATTCCAAATCCTTAGTAGCTAAATGTAAATGAATCTCATCTCCAAAATATGGTTCAACTTCAAATTTATATCCTTTGTAATTGGCTTTTGTAATAACAAAAAAAGCATTTGTAATTTCCCTTAAATACACCACTTTGTAATATTCATTTCCATAAGGCGATTTTTTAAACCCTTTCTTCATTCCTAATTCAAAAGGATAGGAAATCCCAAAAGTTTTTTCTTCTTCAGACATTGGAACTTCATTTCTGTTTCCAAATATTAGCATTTCAATACCTTCTATAATTGTATAGGTTCCAAATCTTACTTTCATGGTACTTGAATAAATTGGTTTTGTGCTGCAGAAAATTTTGCTCGTCCGCCTTTGTTGGCGTTCTCAATTTCACCTAACAACGACTCAACCTACTGTTGTGCCAACGGCCAACAGCCAACTGCTCTATCCTCTATAATGAGTCAATAAACCATCACTAAAACTATCCTCTAAATAATTTCTTGCACTTGAATATATGTATTCTTCAGGCAAGTTACAAAGTCCTGCCTTTACAGGATTATGATGAATATATTCTAACTTCTGCTCAAATATATCATCATCATATAGTTCCTTTGATTTAGCACACCGTTTCCAAAAGTGGTATGCTCTATCATTTTGCGAAGACTTAAAAAAAACGAGAACATTGGGATGATGGAGTTCTAAATCTACTTTAATATTTTTGCTACAACCTTCCAAAAATTGTTTTTGAACTTCTGACGTATCAATATCTCCTTTCACTTGCCAGATTATATAAATATGATTGTCCATGACGCAATACGCATAAACAATTAATTGATTCTTTTTGATCTGTTCTCTCAATTGTTCTAAAATTATGTTTTTATACTTGTCTGGTTTTAATAAGCGTTTCCAGTGTCTGATAGTCGCTGTAAAAAACACAGGATAATAAATGATTTTTTCCATAGCAAAACAAAAATACTATTTGCTATCTATTATTCAAACTTCACATTGAGAGTAGTTGGCTGTCGGCCGTTGGCACAACAGCAGGTTGAGTCGTGGGAAGGTTAGAAAGGTGATCGCCAACAACGGTAAAAAATAGCTGCGGTGAAATATTGATAGATGTTATTTAACGATACCTTTATGTAACATCATAGAGCAGCTGGTGGTTGGCTGAAAAAGCACAACCACGGCGAGATGGGGAGGTTTGGTGGCGAGTGATGTTCTTACCAACCTAGGCGAAAATATTCTTACCAACCAAGGCGGAAATAGCACAACCACGGCGGGCTGTGGAGGTATGGAAGCGATGGGATTTACCAACCATGGCGGAAAAACATGACGGCTCCCTATGTCTATAATGGTGAATTAAGAAGAATTGGAGAATGTCCTACGCCTTGGCCATCGGTTGTAATAACAGCAAATAAAAATTTCTTGTCGCGCATCGGCAATTTAGACGGCATGTATAGGGCTTTACAAAAAGCCATTCAATACATACAACAATTACCAGACCCTGCAGAAACGATTGCTACCGTGTACGATTTAAAAATAGAAGATGCACGCGATTGGTATGCACGAATCAAGTGGGCTAAGCACGAAGCCTTAGCTAAAAATGATTTTGAATTTACATCAAAGGCATTGGTAGAGGCTGGTATTTTACGTGTGTTGCCTAAGTATGATGATGTGTGTAGGTGATATGGTGTAATGTTCTTTGCCAATCTGGGCGAGAAACCTGTGAGGAAAGAACCATTTTACTCCTTATCATAAATATGCAATACTCTGCCACTATCCAAAATATATAATTTACCATTAACATAATGTGGTACGTTTGTTAATGGATTTACAATACCTTCAGGCTCATGTATCCAATCAAGCTGCAATGTTTTTCTATTGAAGGCTCCAAGTAAGTAAGGAGAAAAACGATTATCTCTTGACCCGGTGAAGTAGACATAGTCTTCAGTATAGCTTGCATACTGACAGGTTAAATATTCTTTTTCAGATTTATCTTCCCATAAAACCTCTACTTCTTGAGTTTTGAGATCTATGCTATAATATATATTGCCATCAAGTTGATATAACTTACCATTTTCTAAAATGCCGTAATAAAAAATTGATCGCACCATTCTGTAATCATTATAGGTGGGTAGATTCTTTTTAATGAAATCTTTCGTTTCCCAAATAATTTTACCGGTTTCAATATCAATAGAGATGAGTTCTTTATTGCTCATAAAAACAATCAGCATGCCATCTTCAATGCCAATAAATTTAACTATTGTGGCATTCTTTTCTTTGTCTCTGACAATGTATTTTCTCCCGCTTAGATCTATTTCCCAATTAATAGTATTATTTAGCCTAGAAGATTTTTTAATAACAGTGCTCAAATACGACATTTCAAAAAAATCTGTTATTATAATTGGTACATCACTTATGTCTCTAATGAATTTTTCGTTTATAAAATTATACAGATATTTAATATGATTTCCAGGAGATATTTTCTTAAAAACAAATATTGTTTCATCATCATATTTTTCATCATAAATACTGTACCCTTCTAGTAAAAGTTTTAGGCCAGAAATCACTTTCTTGTATACTTTTAAATCTCGAGTATAAAAGACAATTTCACCTTTTAAATTTCTTACAAAATCCAAAACATTGGATGAAATCAATTCATTATCATAAATTATCTTTCGTTCTTCATTTTTATCATTAGTAAGATATATCAGCTTTTCTGCTACATCATACCTATTTACATTTGCTATATGATTTGAATAAATAAACATCTTATCTAACATTAATGATGCTATAAAGTAATGAATTTGGATCTAAAACAAATGTATCATATTTGTCTTTTGCAAGATCTTCAGATAGACCTGCAAACAAAATCGTTCTTAATGCCTGATTATCCCATAAAACATCGAATATACCTTGTTTGCCCGCTTGATCATCATACTTATTGTTAGTGTATAGAGCTTTGAAAATATTTTTCACATAGGCTTCTGCATTTGTTTGTCCTCTTTTCTCAATTAAAGTCTTATCAAAATAATAACTAAGTTCATCCATGCTCTGTATTGTATTAAGATAACATAAGAATTGTGTATATGAACTTGAACTTCCTATAGTAAAATCATTTTCAGAAAACTTTTTAAAGTACGATCTTCCTAAAGAAATATTTTCTTCATCATCTCCCATAGACCCAATATCTGTATCACTATCATTCGGAGACCAGCTTTTAAATTCTAAAATCTCCTCACCTATTCTGGCATCGGGATGGCAACCATTTAATGATCCGGATGCGCTTATATTATCTTCAAATTTAGTAGGTATAATTCCAGGATAAGCTCTTAAAACTTTTAACATATACATAGCACCATATCTCTGTTTTAGACTTCCAGAAGTTATACCCGCTGAAAATACTGACGATTTTCCTGCTGTATTATTATATGTTTCAACAAAATAAACAACATCCTTTAAATATTCATCCATATACTGTACCCAAGTAATACCATTAGTACAACCATTACATTGTGCTCCAACATTTTTAGTAATAATATCCTTTAAGACTGCATCGCCACCAAGATTTTGGTACATAGTAGTTTTGGCAGGAGATCTCATCAATGCTATTTGTTTTATTAAATTAAAGTCTCTTCTATAACTTAGATTAGGTTTGGCAGAATATATTATTTTCCATGCTTCAAGAAGATCAATAGTTAAAGTGTTAACATTTGCACATAAAAAGTTTGCTGTACAACCAGCACCTTTTATATCATTTAAAAATGCTTTTACCATAGTTATATCGGTAATAACATCTGCATTTAATCTATCTACAATAGCTTTTAATGTAATATCATTGATTGTCGAATTACACAATTTCTTAACGCCTATATCATCAGCTGTTGACGTATATAACCTATTTAAAGCATAACAAAGAGGCTTATTTTGTGATCTACAATATGTGCATTGATTTTGATTGTTTTCATCAATTAGAGCCCTTGTAAATGTCTGAGAAGCATACAATAATCGTGGAGTAATTTGTGTTGAACTTTGTAGAGAGGCTTCTACAAATATGGCTTCACCTAATGTTTGACTTGAAACTTTATATACTGAAACTTTAGGCAATGTTCCTGCGGCATTCAATTGAATTGCTGCAGGATTAGCTATATCATCGATATAACCATACTCCCCTATTTTTGTAATAGTAGCAGAGTTTTTAGATGAAACAGTTTTGGTGAGAGAAACACCATTTAGTTCCAATGTAGCCACGTTCGCAGCTATAACACCATTTGTACCTGTTACTGGAATAACAGGATTTGGTTGTGGACTATAAAGGACATTATCTGCTTTATCAAAGAAACCTAAACTACCTCCCTTATAAGCTCCATTTTCCACAACATCAAATACTAATTGTTTTGTTGCAGCATCTAAAGCTACTGTTTTAAATAACTTAGTATTTGCAGAGGCTGATTTTATAGGAATAAAGGCATCGGCAAGAAATACAGGATTGATAAATCTTGCCCCATATATAGCTTCTAACTTTAACTTATATTTCTTTAATGCTGCGATTGTAGTTGCTTTGATATTTGCAGGAACATTATTCCAATCAATATTTTGCAATTCATTATGAATAAGTAAACTCTTGCTATATAATGCTGGGCTTATTGCTCTAACCGTTGTCCCTATACCATATAGGCTTATAACAAAATTCCATGCCTCAAGAAAATCTGAACCAAGCCAAGCTGCAACTTCAGTTTCGTTATTTGCAATAAGTAAATCAGTCGAACTTAAAGCTATATCCGCAACAGCTACCACCTTTGATAATTTAACTGCACCATTTATAATAGCACCTCCCCCGGCTGCTATTGTAATTACATCAAACCCGACTCTTATTGTTGCTGCAACATAACTTGTTTTTGCATTCTGTATAGCATAGAAAAGATAAAATGCAGGGAAATAGCCTATCTTTCCTTTCTGGATTACCAATTCGTTATTATAGCTTAAATCCTCAAGAGCTCTAACAATAATCCAATCATCCCATGAAACAGGATATGTAACATCTTGCAAAGTAGGCAACTCACCTTTTACTGTACTAATAGTGAATTTTATTTTTCCACTAACCCAATCTGAATTGGGCATATATACATCGTAAGTGCTGCCAAAAGATAAAAATCCAGGACCTTTATAATCATACATGGAAAAACTAAATGCTTTATCATATTGTTGATCAGGAGTGCCTTTGTTAAAATTATTGACATCCATCCAATGTACTAATGTATAAGCAACTTCTGAGGCATTTTCACTACTCAAACCAGCAATCGATAAACCTATTGAACCATTGTTACAATTAAACATTAATGAAAGAGTTTCATTATCCAATGCTGTTAAAAAAGCAACTACCTGTTCTGGGGGTGTTTTTAATACTAAATTCTTTACATATTCTTCAGCACAATTATTTAATGCGTCAATTTGATTATAAATAAGTCCTTTACAATTATACAAATCCTCTTTTGCAAGTATCTTAATTGCATTCACCCTTTCTATTGCACTAAATTGCCCATAAACACAATTCGGCAATAAACGAAAAGCATTTCTAAGAGTTTCTGCTGAAGCATTGGTATTCTCTAATAAAGTTTTAATAGAACTAAAAGTTTCCAACGTAGAAATTAAGTTATCTACCTTCGATTTATAATCAGCTTCAGTTAGTTGTAAAGGTTTGTTCACACAAGTTGTACAAGCTGGATTGATAGCGAACTCATTTACAAAAGCCAACATACCCCAACAATCTCTGATAAGCTCTTGATTTGCATCTATCAAATTCGCTATCGTAAGTACATATTTAGGAAATACATTATCACAAGTTGAATTTTTAGATAAAAACTCGAGTGCTAATTGAGAATATGGTGTAGTAGTAGTAAATGTTAAATATATATTTGCAGGACTAACTGGTGGGCTTATTTGCGAAACAGGTAGTTGACTTACATAGGTGCCACTACCAGTATTATTTCCTGATATTAGAACTCCTTCATATTTTACTCTATTAACAATAAATTTCAATACACCATTTTGAAGACAAACATTTCCAACAATTGCTTTTAATTTATCAGAAGGGGAAAGATTTTTTGTTAAAACGTCTGTGTATACTTCATCGGCATCATTAAAATAGCCTTGAAATTGTGTACCATCAGAAACAGAATAACTAGCATAATATCTTTTCCCATTTTTAAGAACAAATCCTCTAATTGCTCCGTCCGGATAAACAAATAATTTTGTTCTAGAATAATCACTTGTTTCATCATTTGAATAAAAAACAATTGTCTCTACATCTGCAGGTAATGATATTTGCTTTCCAGCAGGTGATATAAATGTATATGAATTACTATTATTTAAATATGGGCTTAAGAGATTTAAATCTTGAACAATAACCATATTCGCCTCCCTATCCCGCTTCAAGATCCCCCACACATGGCCGGGTGCATGCACAGCATCCCATTGAAATTTCCAGAGGTGATTATCGCTAGCATAATCCATTAAGTTATTTGTTGTGCCCTTAGTTGTTGATCCTAGATAAATAGAATTAAAGGTATGCTCCATATGGTATGCACCGTGCCCAAGTTCGTGTGCCATGGTACGTATTAAACGATCGTCTTGCAAAGAACCTGTAGCCCCAAAGCCACCAGAATATATATATCCAAATTGTTCTTGTGCGGGCATTTTACCAAGCAGGTTATTAGTTCCATCTTTTACAAGCGAGGGTTCGTACACCGCCATAAAATAAGCCGTGTTGGCATCTATGTTTGCTGCACCTTTAAATGCCACATAGGCCTGTATGATAGCTGCTTCCTTGCCTTGATAATCGTTGCTTAATAGTCCACTCGCACTTGATTGAACAATGGTGTCAGAACCTGTTGTCCAATCTTTATTTGTTCTAAAACTATTATCAAGTGTTACATGATAGGTAATGCCTATTTTTTGATAGGTTTCATTCAAATAGGCTTCGTAGGTTGCAGGGTTAAATGTTTGTGCTCCCTTCACAGGTATAAGCACCACATTCTTTGTCTTCGGCGTATAACTTGGCAATAATAATTTACCAATGGCTTTTTTGGTCGTTCCATTTACATACCAGGCGTAAATATACTGTCCGTCGGAGCCCGGTCCACCAGCAAGGTTTAGCGTAAACGTAAGGGTATTCCCAATAGGACTTGATGGATATACAAAACCCTTGCCGTTTGAAAACACAACCTTGGTTGCATCGGCACCTGTACCACTTAAGGTTGCGGTTACTTTATCTAAAGCACCGGGTGTTATAAACTTTGCTGGTACATAATAACTTGTACCTATCTTTTCGTATTCACGATCAATTTGTATGGATCTTGAATACGCATCTTCTCTTGCATCAAAATCGTAGGTAGCACTTGGAGAACCTGTAAACTCTGTATAGGTAACAATTTGTGCTGTAAGATCTAGGGTAGTGTCTTTGGCAAACGCAGTATTGTAAGCGCCAACATAGGTAACTTGTCCTGTAGAGGTAACCTGAAATACTTTGGCTGGATTATCATTATCCTTTAGCAAAACAGGCAATGAGGCTACAGCAACCGATGTGCCTGCAATGCTAATTGTATAGCCATTTGCTGTTGCATTTACTGTAGCGCTTGTTGTACCCACCGGTATGTTTGCTGCTACAGGTGTTTCACCCAATTCACCCGTAACCACATTGCCTACGCCATCGCCTCCTTGAAAATAATCAATGCCTTGTTGTAAGCCTGCCTGTGCAGCGGTAAGGCCTGCTTGTACTTGGTTAAGTATGGCTTGAGCAGAATCGATGGTAGCGGATACTTGATCCATAAATTCACTAATAGACACTCTAATATCTGTAGGTATGAAACTGGCATTCATACTATCTATATTGATTATGCCTTCATACATACAGCTGTTTGGCTTGCCATTAATTTTAACACTATCAAAACTAACATGCATGTTTACAAAATCACTTACACCTGGCATGGGCATGGCCATGTGCCCAAGCCCTGTATACAAACCTTGGCTTGCATTTGATTTGGTCGTGGTAACGCTATCTACCAATATGACATAATCGGCACAATAGATGGTGTCGCCTTCGGCCAATGCTCTTAAAGGGTCACGGGGTACTTTGTTACACACGTTTTCGCTACCACAGGCTCCTGAGCTCTTGGTATCGGGTAAGGTTGATACAACTAATGGAGCATTAAAAATTGCATTTTGTTGACCACATATTTTCTGAATTCGAAAAACGTAGCTGGTGCCCGATTTTAAATTCTGAAAGGTAAATTTTACAGTGTCTGGCGCCGTTAAGTATTTATTTTGTAAGGTGTCAATATTTGTAAACGCCTGTGTATACTGAGATGCCAAGGGTTGAGACGCTTCACGGTACTTAATGACATAGCCTGTACAGGTAGAATCTAAATTCCACGCTACTTGAATATTGCTAACCGTTTTCTGCAAAGCTTTAAAATACGTTGCGGTATCGCAGGTACGGTTGCGTGCTTGTGCCAAATCAACCAAGGCCGTGTCTGAGTATATACTATACAGGCCGCTGCATTTAACGCGTACCAACAATTGGTATTTTTCGGCTGCTGCTAACGGTTTTAAGGTGGCAGAAGTTGCGGTGGTATTAAAACGCACAAAGGGTGCGCCGCTATTTTTTATGCGATAACTTAATTCGTATTCTTCGGCACCTGTTACTTTGTCCCACTCTACGCGGGCAGTAATGGTATCACGCGCTTCTGCACGTATGTCAACCGGGGGGAAACAGTTTGCCGTTGGAGGGTCTAAAATCAATTGCGCTGCAGCAGAAGAAATTTTAAACATCCCTACAGGTGTCAACGTATGTTTGGTACCACAGACATAATCTATTTGGTAGGCATAGATTTGGTCGTCGTACACACGTATGGCATTGGTTTGCGGTATCAACAATGGATTTATTGTACGTGTAACCGCAGATGAATCTTTGTGCCAATACGTAATGCTATAAGCCGTATGTATAGTGGAATTATTATTCCAAACCAATTTTGCTGTATCGCCTTTAACACGGGTTGCTATAAGGTTGAACGGTATGGGAACGGTACAGGGACCAACAATTCCGTTTTCATTGTAATCAAATGTATTCTCTATACCTGCACCAATATCGTTTCCACAAATGGAATTTAATTTAATGGTATATCCTCCTTGTGTTAGCAATGGCAATGCATATTGAGTTGCATTGCCATTCAACAAAACTTCTGTAAATGGCGAAGTACTACTAGTAATTTTATAATATAATTTTAAGCTATCTGCTGCCAATGCTGCTGTCCAGCTGAGGTTGGTTGATTGTCCATTGTTGGTATTAACCAATACTGGTGCAGGTGCTACACAGGTTGGAGCAATTAATTTGAAGGTACCCCCTTGTACGGGAGCCAACCAATTGGTGCAGCGCGCACGCACAGTATAGTCGTAATCGATGCCCGCTTGTATTAAAGTATTGTTGAGGGTAAGGGTATTTTGGGTAGTACTGATGGGTATCCAAGGAGCACTACTGCCGGATGGTTTATAGTTAAATTCATACTCGCTATAGGTGGATCCTTGTACGCCATTCCATGTGAAGGTTACATTTGTTGCTGTAATTACAGGTTGTACAAGTGTTATTTGATCGCAGGTTTCTTTAATAGAAATGGTAAATACTTCTGAATATCCTTGATTTTTAAATCTGCTTGTAGACTCTTGTCCATTGATTACTTCATAGGCTTGTACTTGCCAAGCATATACGTGGCCTGCCTCTAATTGTAAATCGGTGGGCGAATAAATAAACGTTGCAAAATCCAATGCGCTCACATCAATGTTACCTGTAGCACCTGCCAAGGTAGTATTCATGGCATCATAGGGATTACGATCTACCGGTATCACTTTAATTAATCTGAACCGATATTTAATTTGTTGTTGTGGCGACAAGGCAACTTGACGGGGAGTCCAGTTGAAGAATATGTTTTGATTGCTCGTTTGCAAATCGAATTGCGTTGCATTTGCGGGTGTCGTCAACATAGGTGGGTCGTACCGAACAACATTAAAAAGTGTAAAGTCTGTTCGTACATTAGATACGGGTACGAGTGTTGGCAACAAGGTAACATCAAAGGCTTCAACCGATAGTGCATAAGCACCTTCGGGCAAACTATTATCAAATTGATTTAAAACAGTTGCGGTGCGTGTTAAATTGGTTAATGCAAATAATTGATATAATTCGTTGGCATTTAAAAAATATACTTGGCCACCATCTAAGGTTATATTAATTCCATTGATACTTTTATAGGCAACAGTACCGCCCAATGCGGTTAGATTAATACGTACATTAATGGTATAATTTACTTTTGTTAAATCGGCCAAATAAATACGTATACTCGTATTTGCAGGGTTTGCAAAATCACTCACAAAGGCTGTTGGGTATAATACCGATGGCTGTATCTGCACAGGATATTGCTGTTGTGCCCTAACAACGGGAATGGTTGCAAAAAAAATACACATAACAATACACGCATGTAAGCATACGCGTTGTATGGTGTTCAGATTAATTGTACTTAAATTTAATGACATGATATGCATAATAAATATCTGAATAAAAATTTTAGAAATTATAATTATAGGTTATAGATCCCAAAAATTCATTAAAACTTGTGTTGTACCTACCTTCGGTGGTGTTTGCAATTTTAGTTCGACCTGTATAACGAATACTCGCAGCCAACGACTGATGTTTACCCAACTTATATGAATAACTATTATTAATGGAAATTAAATACGCAACAAGAATGTTGTTTTGATAATTTTGATTTGTATTTAGACCTAAACTCGTTCTAAGTTTTTTGTGCATCAAGGGCATGCTGCCATTAATACCCAAACCCGCATATACTGTATTGGTTGTATCATAGGTTGATTGGTTTCCATTCAAACTAAAGCCAAGTGCAGATCCTGATTTTTTCCAGGCAATGGTATATGCAAGGGTTGCATTTACCATATTATTTAATTGACTCTTTGATTCTTGTTTACTTTTGGCACTCATCTGCGAACTTGAAAAGTTAATCATTTTAGATACGTTATCGCTTTCTAATAATTTGTAAGAAACAGCACCTGTAATTGTTTGCGAAATTTGTGTATAGTTTAAGGTGTCTATTTGTGCACCAGGTATTAGTTGAACACCCACAGGCTTTATATTTAAATAACTGTAAAAATTAGAATACGAGAAATTAAAATTCAAGCGTTTGGTTGCAGCAATACCCATGGTTAATGAACCTACAGTACGCTGCATTTTGGATGCTTTTAAATGATTTAAATCATCGTGCTGCAAACCACCAGAGCCCGCAAGCGTTACCTTCTTTTTAAATAATGCCGTTGAAGCATTTAAAGTAACACTCTCTAAATCGTTATTAAAATAATATGAACCTAATGTCCGATACTCTGGATCTACGCGCTCATAAGCTGCACCTAAAGTGAATAATGTAAAATCATATTTCA
Organism: Cytophaga sp.; assembly: GCA_043729555.1. Lineage (GTDB taxonomy): Bacteria > Bacteroidota > Bacteroidia > Cytophagales > Cytophagaceae > Cytophaga. Next base: position 11,179 of record JAYTLG010000003.1, on the reverse strand, counting down.
TATTAAACTTCACTGCATTGTAGGTTAGTGTACTTTGATTGAATTTAATATAAAAAATAGAAGGTGAAGAATTAGACTCTTTAGAAATAGGTTCAGCCGTGATATCTTTTGTCCAAGCAGATTTGGCAAGGTCTGCTCCGATCGTAAATTTTTTGCCTAACATTTTTTTTGCCGAAATACCCCACACCACATTTTGTTGCGCCTGTAAGCCATAAGAATCCGGAACAGAATCAATGGAATTGATATCATCTTTAGCATAAAAGTTAATGAGTGAAAGTTCATCTCCTTTATTTTTATACGTTAATTTAATACCACCACCCATACGCTTAAACGCAGGTAAGGCATTGACATTACTGCTATCATAATTAACGGCTTTTAACAAACGCCCCGACATAATTACTACAGCAAATTTTTCTCCATTATATTCAAAACCACCGCCTAAAAAATTGTGTCCGCTAAGCGTATAGGGTGAAAAAGTTAAATTACGATAACCAATGTGCGCTTTATATTTTTTGTATGAAGGGCTAGCACCAATGATATTAAAGGGTTGTCTATACGAAAAATTTTGATTCGAATACGAAAATGAAAGTGGTACAGCAATGCCGTACAAATTTATATTCAAATTACCCGTTAACATATACGTATACGGACTCAATCGATTTGATATACCCGACACTCCATAAAAATTATTAGCTAGAGAAATTCCGCCTTTAACTTTAACGCCTTGCTTTATGCCAATTTTATCTAACTGTTGTGCATGCACAGCAACAGACAATAAAATTAAACACACCGTACTAATTTTTTTCATTTTTAACTATAATACAAGTAGACACAACTGGTGTCAAACTAAAATTTATTTACATATTCTCACGCTGCATCCTCAAGATACCGGGTGGTTGGTCGAAAAGACACAACCACGGCGAAACCAGTTGATACCAGGTGGTTGGTCGAAAAGACACAACCACGGCGAAACCAGTTGATGCCAGGTGGTTGGTCGAAAAGTCCAACCACGGCGCAGACAAAACCTAAGCCTACAACAGAAGTGTTCATCATTATTGAACAACCACTTTAAAGACAATGGTGTCCTTTTCGCTTGTCACTAATTTCAATATATATATACCCGATGCTAAATTATTTACAAATAATTGATTGCTACCTGTACCTAATAATTTAATGCTGTACGATAATTGTCCTGATAATTCTGTGGTACCAACTACCGAACCGTCAGCAGAAGTTAATGTAAGGGTGATCGGATTTTTATCTGCAACTGTAATGTTTGTATATACCGTAGCGCCCAAGGCACTTGGATTTGGGTATGCATACATGTTTTGTATCTGTGGTGCCACAAAATACGGGAACGATACCGTTGGATTTTTATTTGTTGCCAATAACTGTCTGGTTTGATCTACAAAGCAGCCATCTTTAATGGATGTTTGACGAATTGAATACGAACCAGAATCAGGCATGATGAATTGAATAAATCGAACACCTTTTGGATATACATTTCCATCATCCCCAATAAGACTATCTTCAGCGATATCACTTGAACGTAACACCATAACACCTGGTGAGCTATACCATGTATAGGTATCTGGTGCAGGCATGGAGACATCTACCAACACAATGGTATCACCCGCATACACGGTGCTACTTATAATAAAGTTTGGATCAATTGGTTTCGCTTTGAAAATGACATCGGTTGTTCGTGTCAATACACAACCAAATTTATCCGATGCTTTTAATCTCAATTGCATGGTGGTGTCAGCAATAGAAACTTGCTTTGTTCGCACAGTATCTAAACCCCAAGCAGGTGCCGACCAAGCATACATAAGACCTGCGTCTAAGGCAGGGTCAATATTAAAGTTCGGACCAGGACATGGCGTATACAGCGGTTCTATAACTACTATAGAAGGTGTATTTTGAAGTTGACACAATACAGCTGTTGGTTTAAAGATATTGCTCAACTCCGATGAATTATTGTTGAAATGATTTTGCGCTGTAAAACTATTAACAGTTGCATACGAGAAGTATGCTTTTGGAACGAGTAATTCCCATTCGCCTGTTGTATCTGCACTGGCTATTGCTTTATCAATGTATTGAATGGCGTGCAAGGTATCTTTCACAGATTGATAAACTTCCACTTGTGCATTTGGGATGGCCCTACCTGTTAACTTAATGGTATTGATATCCACTAATATACCACCTGTAATTTTTGGTTTCTTAATCTTTCCATTAGAAGCTAATGTAGCAATATCTGTAGTATCGGCATGTATGTTAATCGCTTTATGAGAAGTAGTTTTAGAATAAATAGTATTACGATGCATTTGAATACCTGAAGAACTTAACAATTCAATTCCATAATCTCTGTAACCAAGAATTGTATTGTCGTTTATTTGTTCATTGATGCTATTGACAACAAATATGGCTGTAGTATCAATACCATAAATATGCTTTGAAGAATCTCCACCTATAATATTTTCACTAATTAAATCTTGAGATGCGTTTGAAATAAAAATTGGTGCACGTTGCGTACCATTTATTTCATTACCCACAATCGAGTTTAAAGAAGGCATGCCATCTACAGTAGAATAAATTGCTATACCTCTACTATTTGTAGTGTGTACCGATATACCCAAGGAATCTAAACCAATGCGATTGTTATAAATAAAATTGTTAGACGAATTTCCCTTAATAGTAATTGCACTTGAAGGCAACACAGCCGTTGGATTTGCATCTAAATAAGAAATTCGATTTGTTGCAATTGTTTGATTGCTACTATTATTAATAGTAATGGCATTATCAATTACAGATTTGTTTTGTTTACCAAAAACGTTGTTTTCAATTTTATTGTCTGCCGCTGCAGAATCAATCAATACGCCGTATTTTGTTGTATGGGTAAATGTGTTTTTAGCGATGTAATTCAAATACGAACTATCTGTAACGGTTATACCCGTTATTGTACTGTCTATATTAGAAGTAATGAATTCATTTTTACCACTACCATCTGCAAACAAGACACCTAATGTGTAATCAGAAATATTGATATTCTTAATTTTATTTTTGTCGCCCAACACAACAAATGCCGTATCTAAAATAGTATAAGCGGAAGAGTCTGTATTAAAGAAATTAATATTTTCAATTTTATTTTCGTTACTCGCTATTCGCAATCCATTTTTGGTATTAATCATATTAAGATTTTTTATTGAACTAGACTTTGATGAGTCTACAACATTCAACCCAAAATCAGACTTAATAAGTTTTCCATTCATCAAGATACGTTGATCGGGACCCATGCCAATAAATGTTTTCTGCGTATTTCCATCTATTTCAAAACCCAAATAACTATATACGGCGTCGTACAAGGAATCATTTTTAATCGTATATGGACCAGGTTTAACAGTTGGTGTATTGATACTAAAGATAACCTTTGAATATAAATCCGAATAGGTAACATCCAATAATGCTTGACGTAAGGAATTTGGACCAGCATTGTATTCATTCAATACATATATTTTAGAGAAGGCAGGCGGAATATGAAGTACCGAAGATGTTTTAGAAGTATTGCTATCAGCAGATATCGCAACAGCAATTACATGATACCACGTTACAGTATCTTTGTGATAAAATTCTCTCGGAATTTTTACTGACCATGTTCCATTCGCAGCTGTATATGCATTGACAACATAACTATTCATGGATGCAATAATCGAATCAGAGAAAAACAATTGTATGCTATCACCTGGTTGAGCAATACCACTTACAAAAATACCCATGCGTTTGTCAGCACCTGCCTTAACTTCAGCAGCTAACTTTGTAGGCTCCTGTTTTCCATTATTTGATTGCAAGGCACCTTCCCCTTTATGGATATGAATACACAATGCAGAATCTGTCGAAGAAGTACGTCGAACATTTCTTACGGTATTTTTAGAAACAAAAACCGTAGCAGAATTAACAAGATTAAATGCATCCGAACGTGCCTTTACTACCTGATTGCCTATAATCGTTACATGTTGCGCATTATCGGTTTTAATGCTATTTTGATTTGCGACAACAAACGTGTTCGAATCAATATGCGCATATGACACATTAGTAGCCAACACATAAACATCTGCACTATCGCTAAATACATTTTTCGATAATATAACTTGCGTAGAATTGGCAATAGAAACTGGATTAGAAACATTATTTGCTACAAAATTATTTCCAATAACGAGGCCTTTGGAATTATTCCATAGGATTGATTTACTGGTTGCAGTTTTACTATTGAATGTATTCGATAGAATAAGTGCATGCGTTGACAATCCAATATTAATACCTGTTGAACCTGTATTGTTAAAGGTGTTTGATTTAACCGTTAAACTATCTAGGCTTGTAGCAAAAATACCCGTAGCTGCAAAATTAAAGGTATTGCCAGAAAGAGTTGTTTTAAATGCATTAGAAGCTAGACGAATACCTACAGTTACGGAATCAAAGACGCAAGAGTCTACTACATTTCGTTTATTACTAAGCAGTACACTTGTACCTGTAATAACATCAAAGCGCATTTTTTTAACAAAAATACTATCCGACAACACTTCAAGTCCATCTGAAGCATTCACTACTCTAAAATTAGCAATAGTAGATTTTGCATTGGTTGCTGCAATTGTCCAAGAAGCACCTGCAATTTTCTTTTGTGCATTCATTCCTGCTATAACACCATCTGGAATATTTTTACCATTGAAATTCACTCCATATCCATTATTCAGATCTTGCATTTTCATTTGAAGAATCACTTCTTTTGCACCACCTTCTGCAACATTAAAATATACACCTACTGGATTCGCTTGGCCATTTGCACATTTCATCGCCATACGCATGGTGTTGGGCAAAGGATATTGATTGTCTGTAGTATCTCTTAATGAAGTTATGTAACAATCACCAGCGATATACATATCACTTAATGGCGATGTGTTTCTATTAAGATTTGTTGCTGTACTAACAAAATAAAGTGTAGTATTTTTCGGCAGCTTCGTATTTGCAAGTGCGGTATCAATAATTACTTCCCACTTACCTAAAGCAGCCGTTATCGCATAGCCTACATATTTAGAAGTCTCTTCATAACCTCCCGTACCTAAATATAAATGAATGGAATCACCAACTATGTTGTTGTTGCTACCAGATACATGCAATTTACCTGCAATCCATTTATGCGCACTTATACTGGGTTTAAGCTTCGTGTTATTTCCTGCATTAATTAACTTAATAGCAAAGTTTGTAGGCCTTCCTTTTGAAACATCATTATTATAAAAGTAGTTATAGGTGATGATGTTTTTTGTACCCACATCAACAATAACACCGCCGCCTTTATTTTGTTTGATGTAGTTTTGATATCCATTTGCAGATTTTCCCCCTACATAATTATTAGATGATTTAATCAAGATACCTGCACCTCTTGCATACGTAGTGTCACCTAAATAACGTGCCCCAATTAAATTCGCATTTAATCGAGTTGTATCTGATCCTGCATTTAACACGATACCATATTGAATAGAGCGTGTTATAAGATTGTTATAAATTGATACCCCATGAGCGTTATCTAATTGCAAACCAATAGCAGACGAATCCAATGTGTTGTTATCCACTTTCCCAATCGAAGCATTGGACAAATACACTGCGATATTTTTAATTTTTTTAGCCGTATTCGCATATACCAAACAACCTGTACTAGCAGCCACTTGAATACCTATGTTTGATTTCGCTATGATGTTAGAGCTTATTACACAGTTTTTAGAATTCGAAATTTGGATCGCATATTCTTTAACAATGTATTTTCGTACTTTACTTATTGAATCGCTACTGCTAATTATATTTGATGCAATGGTATTGGTATTTCCATTTTCCACTTTAATACCTATAGCCGCATTAAAAATAGTATCTGATAGTATGGTAGATCCTATTGAGTTGGTAAGTAATAAACCAACCGATGATATTGTATCTGAAGAAGTAATGGCATTTTGAAGTGCTTTAATATTGTTACCCGTAATATCAATACCTGTAGTTGTAAAATTACTTACTTTATTCTTTGACACCATCATGGAATTGGTTCCACTAATTTGAATACCAACATTGGATGGTGTAACCGATTTTATCGTATTGCCAATAACATTACCATATTTAAATGTCGTGGATTTTATTACAATCCCTTTGTCCGTAAAATTTTGAATTACATTGTCATTTACATCAACAATAATGCTATTGGTAATTGAAATTGGTATGGCAAAATCTTGAATATTCATTCCATAAATATCCAATTGATTTGAATTTTGACTTTGAAAACCATAAGCCGCCGTCTGTATAAGTGCAACCGTTGGTGAACCAGTTTTATAACCAGCTTGCGAAGTACCATCAATAATTAATAATGGTGTACTAATTGTTGGCAACAAAGATGCTGTTCTAATCTCTGCTACACCCGATCCCGGAATTGCAAATTGAATAAGATTACATTGATTTAAATTCGCTTTATCAATTGCATCACGTAAAGTACCAGCACCTGAATCTGAATTTGATGTTACCAAACAAATTTTCAATTTAGGTGTAAAAGCAATTGAGGCTTCAGAAGAAAGTGTATTTAACTTGGTTGAAACAGCTCTAAAGAATAAGGTATCCGAACCAAGCGCAGAAATTGGAAATGCTATTATCCATGTGCCTGTAGAATCAGCTACAGATTTGTTAATGTATTTAACTAAATCTCGTTTATTCTGATCTGAATAAAATAATTCAACCTCATCAAATTTTTCTGCTGTTCCAATTAAAAACAAATTGCCATTGTGATAGGTAGATGTCAAAATGGTTGGTGCTAGTTTGCCACCATTCGACTTGTTTGAATTACCTAAATTCAATGAAATGGGATTGTTATTTACTTTAAGTCCCGTTACAGTATTTTGAGTCAATTTTATCTTATTACTTTTTTCAATAAAATATCCTACATTTTTAATTCCTTTAAATGTATTTAAGGAAACAATTATAGAATCACTACTCTGAATAAGTAAGCCATCATGGGCATTTATCAATGTGTTGCCCGAAACAAGTGAGTTATTTGTACCTAATAATCGAACAGCAGCGGATAAAATTGTGCTATCACCTGTAATGGTATTGTTCGTCAATATTGCTTTAGCTTGTTCAATATTAATTGTCAAGCCATTTGCATAGCTCGGCGAAGTCGCTGATGCATTCTTAGTAATAGCAGCAAATACATTATTCGCAATTGTAATGGTTGCAGCATGCATAGCTGAAATGCCATAGCCATTTATTGCGCTTACGACACCTAATTTAGATTTACCAAAGGTGTTTGATAAAATCGCTAACGAACCTTTAGCACTATTAATAGCGCTTACACCACCCGTAAAGTAGTTATTCTTGATTGTTTGATTGATCAAAGTATCTGTTGCATTAACATAGATTGCATTTGTATTGTTTACAAAACTATTTGAATCGATCACTGCATTGCTACCTATACAATATAAGGCATTGTTAAAATTTTCGAATGAAAGATTCTTAACTTGAAAGTTATTCGTAGACCATTTAAAACAATTCAATGTTGCCGTACTGGTTTTAATAGTTACTGGTATCGCACGTGCATTTACTGCAACACCGTAATTATTGGTAATCACCAACTCTGAAGCTAAAACAATTTCATTTGGTGTTGCTGGCAATAAAAATTCAATGCGTGCCGGCACACCATTTGTGCCTAAGCCTGCCGTGTTGGCGCAGTTAACAGCCTCTCTCAACGAACCATCACCGGCATTGTTCACATTCAATACATAACATACTTGAGTAAAATTACCAACACGTATAGGCGCAGATAATGGAGACGTATTGCCATTAATACTTGTAGCCGTTGCAACAAAATAATTGTTTTGAGTTATATTAATTTGACCAGAAGGAATTGTGGCCGTCCAATTACCCAACGCATCCGCTGTAACCTCCATCACAAAACCTGTTGCTTGTTCTGCAACATAAGTGCTTGAAAAGAGTTGAATTTTATCAAAGGGCTTCGCAGTGCCTTGTATCGTTGCAGTACTCCCAGCAATGGTACCCACCATATTGGCAGGTTTCGTATACATCGTATTACCCCCATTCACTAAGCTTATGGCTATAGTACTGTTTGTGATTTCATTATTTAATATGGAATTTGAAGTGCCTGCATTTACAAGTATAGCTGCAACTGCGCCATTCAAAAATTTATTGCCTACACCAAAACCACCTATCGTATTACCAGAACCTGTGACATATACTAAGGTGTCTGCCTTAAAGGTATTAGGGATGTTTGCCCACGTGGTATTAATTGCATTTGCATACAACTGCGAATTATTTCCATTGATGGTAACAGGTTTCCTACTATTCAAAATAGTACTCGCACTTAATGTATTATAATCCGAATTAAATACAACAGCATTATTAAATTGAGTAAAACCAAGATTAATAATTTTAACCCCGTCTGTATTCGCAACCAAACCATTAAACGACGAATTTCCTTTAATAAAGATCATTGGGTCTACACTGGTAGTACTCGAAGTAATTGTGCCAATAATGGTAACAGGCACCGTCAATGGACTCAAGGCACTTAACAATTGTATGGTATCTGGAGCGGTCATCGTAAACTTAATAGTTAAACAAGCCCCCAAATTAGCTTCATCGATAATTGCTCGTAATGATCCCGGACCCGCATCATTTGTATTTGTAACTTCACAGATACAGGTAAAGCAACCCGTTAAATATGGAGTAGAAAGTTCAGAGGTATTTTCAGCAGAACTTCTTGCCGTATTTACATAGTAGTTTTTTGTATTCGGATTAAATGACGGACCAACAGGTATCATTAACTCCCATACACCTTGCGCATCCGTTTTAGCAGAACCTGCATACATGAGTGCTTGTTGTGCAATATCACTTGAATAAAATATTTCAACGGTATCACCTACAACACTTGTTCCTTTTATAACAATGCTTCCAGTAGTGGCTCTGCGATAACTTTTAAATACTGCAGGTAATTTTCCTCCATTCCCTACTGGTGCAGTTGCAAAATGTAAGTTGATTGCATTGACAGTAGCATTCGCATTTGAAATTGTATTTCTTGAAAGGATGGTATTATTTCCACGAATATATATTCCTCCTGTAGTATTATTGTTTATCTTATTATTCAATACCATTGAAGCACTTTGAATATTTAAGCCATAATTCAAATTTGAAGAAATTGTATTTCCGATTACAGTTATGCTGTCTGCATTTGAATATATACCATTTAGTCCATTTGGCTTGGCACTATTTGTTGCATCCACGCCAATAATATTATATGCAATCGTTGTTCTTTTAGAATCAACTAAAATACCATTTAATATATTTCCAGAAATATTATTTAAAGTGATTGTATTGTTAATAGCATTTGGAGAAATATAAATACCATTCTTTTGATTAGCACTTAATACTCCTGTATTGGTAACTCCAATAAAATTAGAGTCGATTCTATTTGCAAATGTATTTGTAGCTACCAAGATTCCATTATCTCCTGACAGCCCAATCGTATTTGAAATAATCTTATTGTTTGAACCGCCAGTAAGCAGTATGCCATTTTGAGTAGATGAAATAATTTCATTTAATTTAATACTGTTGTTTGTACCACCTTCAACCAATACACCATTTTTTGCATTAGAAATTTTATTCAGTCGAACACTATTATTGGTCGAACCCGTTAAGAAATCGACTGCTGAACCGCCGCCTGTAAATTCATTGCTGAATACCTGATTGTTGTTTACACCCGAATTGAATACAATACCTGTATTCAGGTTCGCCGTAAATTTGTTACTATCAACAATACAGTTATATACATTAGGTGACAATACAATTCCATTATTGAATTTTGTAAATATTAATCCAGTAATTTTTACATTCGACAAATTGTTGGCAACAACTAAACCTGTTGAAATTGAAGCCGCAGAACCATCCACAACAACCGCATACACATTTGAGCCCGCTTGAGAAAAGCCATCAATAAATACTGCGTCTGTAAGATTTGGCAGTGGCGTTAGGGGTTTAATTACAAATGGACCTGTTCCAACAATGTCAAATTTAATAAGATCGTTTCCTGGTTTGTCATTTGAACAATTGATTGCTTCTCTTAATGAGCCATCGCCAGTATCATTGGTATTAGTAACATAACATGCACATTCCAATGAATTAATGTTCATGGTATCGGACACTGCCGAACAGCCTTTAGCAGTTGTAGCCATCAACGTATATGCACCCGTTTTTGTAGGATAAATAGTTTTTGAAGTACTGAACAGTTGACCATCAACAAACCACTTATAAACTGGATATTGATTGAGCCCTGCAAATGATATTTTATCTGTACCACAACGAGTATAAGTACCTTTAGGAACAAAATTTAAATCAGGTGTAGAATTTTGTGTTACTGTTTTAGAGGTTTTAATCGTACAACCCGTAAGCGTATTTGTAGCCGTTACCGTATAGATACCTCCTGAAACAACATTTATAGTGGGGGTTACAGCACCTGTATTCCAAACAAAATTTGAATTGACATTGGTTGATAGGATTACTGAATTTCCATTACAGAATTCATTTAAACCTGTAATAATTGGAGTAACAGCTGTTGCTTTTACTTTAACCTTTTTTGTATTTGATACCACCGAACAACCCAATAAATTTGTTGTTCCCTTACTTGTAACTTTTAATGTATATAAACCAGAGTCTGCTAATGTGATGGAAGAAAAACTAAGCTTAGAAAAGTTGCCTCCATAAGCCGCATTATTTTTATACCATTGAAAATCAAAATCAGTACTTTGATAAGTCGTGCTCAACTCCACCGGAGCTTGTTCACACACTAGGGTATCACCCGTGATCAGGAAATTTATACTTGGTGCTACGGTAATTTTAAGATTGTCTGATGTTGTTGAACAACCGGTAGCAGTATTTTTTACAGTTACATAATAGTTTGACGTGTTCGTTAAATTTGCTGAGATTATTGCTGTATCAACAGATGCTAACTTTACTGCGTTTTCATACCAAGAAAAAACATTGCCTGTTTTCTTTGTTATAGTATAGACTTGCGCAGAAGTATTATAACATATATTGGCAACTTGTGCTGCTATTACTGGTTTAACCGGATTTGTGTTTACAGTGATTGCAT
>JAYTLG010000002.1:0-8514 GCA_043729555.1 Cytophaga sp. | reverse complement strand
GTTGAACTAAAATCAGGTATGTTTTCTTCGCCAAAAACTCTAACTATTGCTCTTCCTTCAGACAAATCATTGTTTGGCGTTGCAGTTCCATGCACATTGATATAGTCAATTTGTTCTGGTTTTAAACCCGAAACTTGAAAGGCTTTTTCCATTGCTAAAAAAGCTCCGTCTCCGTTTTCTGAAGAAGCAGTTTGATGAAAAGCATCGTTTGCATTTCCGTAACCAGAAACTCTTGCTAATACTTTTTTATTTTCTTTTTTTACAATTTCGTCCGATTCTAACACTAAAAAAGCTGCGGCTTCACCTAAATTTAATCCTTTTCTATCGTTATCGAATGGCATATTATAGCCGTCCGACAAGATCATCAAGGTTTTAAATCCGTTGATGGTGAATTTTGCCAAAGCATCAGTTCCACCTACAATCACTCGGTCTAATTTTCTGGATTTTATCAATCGTGCGCCCAACATAATTGCATTGGCTGCCGACGAACAAGCAGTACTTATAGTCGTGATGTATTGTTCAATGTGTAAGAGCTCTGCTATTTGCTCGGCGCTATCGCCACAATCGTGTGTACGCGCTTGCTCTAAATCGCCTTTGGTGGAATCGTTTAAAAAATCAGCATAAAACAATTCGCCCTTATCCATCCCGCCTGCACTTGTTGAATGCACAAGGCCGGCAGATTGGCAATCGCTCTTCGTTAAACCAGCCATGGATGCAGCTTCAGAAGCTGCAATCATAGCCAACAAAGCCGTTCTAGAATATACTTTTTGTTGGGATAATGCAGGAATTTTTTCTTTTAACGCTGCATCACTTAATTGAATTTGCGCCGTAGGTAATGTGCGCGCAAGTATGGAGTCTAATTGTGTTTGTCTAGAAACACCCGTTGCTGAATCTAAAATTGAATGTGTTAATTCTTCAAGATTAAGACCAAGAGAAGATACGGAACCTATACCTGTTATCAGAACTTGTGTAGACATTGACACCTAGTTATTGCTGCTGTTGCTGAGCCTGCTGTTTAGCATAAATAAATTCAGCCATTGATTGTACAGAGAAGAAAACCGACTTACCTTCTTCACCATTTACTTTTATGCCGTATTTTTTTTGAAGCATTACAATTAATTCCAATACATCGATCGAATCTAAACCCAATCCATCCCCAAACAAAGGTGCGTTATCCTTGATTGATTCAGGCGTAACATCTTGAAGATTTAACTGCGTAATAATTTCTTTTTTTAATTCTGTAATTAACTGATTCATAACTGATATAATATTTCTATTTGAGTAGAAGTAAATGTCAAATCCAGATTACTTTTTGTTTGCTTTTTTTCAACTAAAAGAAGCAATACATCTGGTTTTCCATTTGTACATTCGACCCAACCTACTACTGCTGTTTCTATTTTATTTCGTTCAAACAAATCCAATACATAAGACTCCATTAATTGAGCCTGTATTGATTCAGAGAGAAAAAACATGTTCTCTCCCTTTATTTTGTATTTAATACACAACTCGCCCATAACAATATTGGAAAGCGTGTATACAAATATAGCAGGACTCGGGAAGAAATTATCCTTATTGTTGATAGTTTTCTGAAATTCAGCATCCGTATCCAAAGAGCCTGTTGCATTGGACAATACAATACCCACCTGCGTTTCAGCATAGGCACGATTTTCAAATGCTACCTTTAAAGCGTATTCAGCCGCTAGAACACCGTATTTTGAAACGGCATCCATCTTGAAATACTTTGGATAATCGATGTTTAACTGCTTATACAGCTCTAAAAAATCATTTTTCAAAACATGCGTTTGATCTGCCGTTTGTATATGAATGCAGTCCCTCTGATTAAAATCAGTTCTTAAACGACAAAAATGCGTTATGGCTAGATTCATTTGAGTTGTTTTAAAATTAAAGCACTGTTGCCACCACCAAAACCAGAAGCTGTTTTCAAACCGATCGACAGGGCTTTAGTTTCGGCACTTGTTGTTATGTTTAAGGGAACGCTCGTACCAATTTCTTTGAATCCAATGGATGGTATCAATCGATCGGCTTGAATGCTGTGTGCCAAACAAATGGTTTCAATGATACCCGCAGCACCCAATGTATGTCCAATATTTCCTTTGATGCTGTACACCAGAGCGTCTTGTAAACCTGCTGTTTTAAAAGCCAAGGATTCCATTTCATCGTTGTAGTTTGTTGCGGTGCCATGTGCAGAAATGACATCGATATCGGATGGTTTAATAGCCGCATCTGATATGGCAGCAGAAATGGCGGATCCTAATCCTTCACCCGTACGAGAAGGACCGGATAAGTGATTGGCATCATTGGCAGAAACCACAGCAAGTATTTCGATTGCATCTGTTGTAGGAACATTCGTTAACACCAGTGTGCCGCAGCCTTCACCAATACTAAGCCCTGCACGATTTTTATCAAATGGTGTACACGGAAACGGACTCAATGCCTGAAACGAATAAAATCCGGACAATACAAAATCCGATACACAATCGGCACCCGAAACAATTACATGACTGTATTGATCACGTTGTAAGGCTTGACACGCATACTGTATAGCCTGAAGCCCAGAAATACAGGCATTGGACACCACAACCGATTGATTTTTATTTTCAAAATAGTCCGTAATATCATTGGCCATTTTACCAATGTGCAAACGATCGGGATTGAAATTCAAATCCGATATATATTCAATATTTCCTTTTGTAGAAGCGAACACAAACAATACATCCGAACGTTTGGTATTTAAGTTAATTGAGCCGACTGCTTGTTCAATTGAGTGAATAAACAAACGTTCAATTTTGGTAAAGTATCCCGATGGTTTATTGATTTCAATAGTATTATCTGAATGAAAAGTGGATGCAAATACAATTCCCATTTCAGGATGTTGCAAAGCTTGTATCGCCGAATTTTTCAAAAACAATTGCTCCATAGTATCCGAAGTTGTACTACCCAAAGGCGATACAATAGAATCCGACACTATAAAAACAGGTTTTTTCATCACTTACACAATACCGTTTATTTCTTTCCAACGCACAAAAAATGGAGGATTTGTTAAACACATTTCATTACTAGAATCAACAAATACTTGTACCGTTTCACCGGTAGCGATCAATTGATTGGTTTCTTTATGATGAATGGTAAAATTGAAAATAAGTTTCGGTGCATCGGAGTTTACAAAAGTTGCTTTCACAACAGCTGTATCGCCGTATTTAAGCGACCGCTTATAATCACAGTTCACTTTAACTATGGGTGTGGAATAACCTGCTTTATGGACATCTAAATAATGCAATCCATAGTGCAAACCAAAAGCCTCGCGTGCATCTTCAAAGTATCGTACGTAATGTCCGTGCCATACAATGAGCAAGGAATCTACTTCGCTAAAACGTATCAACACTTCTGTGCTATGACTTAATTCACGCATGCTTTATTTTTTTAAAACGATTTTCATTTCACATTCCACCACACGTTTCTCGCCAACAAAGCTCTCCCCTTTTATTAAGGTTATGTCGAAAATTTCTTCCAACACTTCAACGCGTGTTTCAATTACATCTCCAATCACAGGCATATAATTGATGGTTAAATTTTTAATCGCAGCAATAAAACCAACAGGAACTTCTTGCTTATTCAATGCACATTGATAGCCTACGCCAGCTGCCGCTGTTTGTGCTATGTTTTCAATCAAACCAGGTTCGTGCATCATACCATCCTTTACAAACAAGCAACCCGCCTTTACTTCAAACGAAGTTACAGTTATGCCATCCGCAACCGAACACAAGGTATCAACCAGTACGATGGGAAACCGCTGTGGTATATAAGATAAGATATTTGTATCCGGAAGTTGCATCAATTATTTATTTTTGCAAATAAGTACGGTATGACTGATACCTACATGATTAATTTCTTCTTCAATAATAAAACCTGCTTTTTCAACGCAACGAATGAACACATCGGAATGATACATTTGACTGTTGCCATTAGCAATACAGGTAAAATAAAGCGATGTTTGTTGCAAACAGAACGAGGCAGCTTCAAATTTTTGTCTATCCCAGAATGTTTCCATGATAATTAACTTACCATCCGCATTCAATGCCGACGACGCTTTTGTAAGAATTCCTACAATTTCATCTTCAGAAAAACAATCCAAAAACTGACTCATCCAAACAATGTCGTAACCGGTAGGCAATCCCGTTTCAGGCTTTAAGATATCGATGGCATAGTACCCAATACGATTGCCTGCTGTATATGTAGCAATGTTTTCTTTTGCCATTGCAATCTGTTGCGGCAAATCCACCAGTGTCATTTGTACATCTGCATTGTGATGCACACAGCTTAGTGACCACTTACCTGTATTGCCACCAACATCCAATATTTTTTTAGGATTAAATTTGAATACAATTGGCAACACTTTACTAAATGAATCGTCGGAATAAAAATGGTCGAATGCCAACCAACTTTGCTTTGATTTTTCAGGCAAATCAGAAAGTGCTTGATAGAAGGTTTCATATTGTTCACCAAAGACGTGTAAGCCTTTGGGCTTGCCAGTTTCAATAGATTCTTTCAAATGAAAAAATCCTTGATAGTTTATATCTTGAACAAAATCCATGTTGGCAATGGTCATTGAATCGTTCAAAATATAATAACCCACACGCGTGATGCTGTATTTCCCATCATTGAAAATCAGAATACCCATACCCAATCCGGCTTCAACAAGTATGCGCACGCCGTAATTAGAAATGGTTAATTTTGAGACAATATCTTCCTGACTTATTCCATCGTTGCCAGCATCTTCAATAATTTTCAAAATCCCCAAATCTCTCAATGCCATAGATGCTTGAAATACAAAGGGTGCAAAAGCAATTTTTTGCGCTTCGAATTTTGCATCTACAGCTGCATACTTTTCTTTTTGATAAAACCTCATCGAGGATAGTGTTTCTTTTGTTTCCATTATATTGACTTTCCTTCTTTCCAAAAGTTATAATAATTAAACCATTGATATGGATACTTCTTACTGTTTTTTTCAATCAAATCGATAAACGGTATCATAGCAACATTCAGTTGCGCAGCTTGTTTTATTTTATCTCTTTCAAAATTATAAACCATACCTTTCGTAGAACTGAAATAATAATGCGAAGAGCTTTCTTTCATAGCAAATACAAACGACACCGGAACATTGTACTTCGCAGCCATCAATAAAGGTCCGCATGGGAAACACGCGTTTTCACCCATAAACGGAATTTCAATAACACGTGAACTTGGTAGGAAGCGATCGCCATGTATACAAACCAACTCCTTACGTTCGAAAGCATCGTTGATGGCATACAAATGCGATAAGTCTTCTTTGATTGCGATGACATGAATATTTTGTCCCCCTTTTACCGAATCTAAATATTCCTTTATCTTCTTGTGTTCGCCTTCAAACATAACAATGTTAATCTTTGCTTTCACGCGGTACAATAAATGACCTGCAATTTCCCAATTTCCCAAATGCGCACTGATCAGCAAACCGCCCCTACCTTCATCTACCATGCGAATCAAATTTTCTTCGCCATCAAATGTGTACGTATAATTTCCATACCCCGCCATCACAGCAATCCGATCAACAAGGGTTTGACCGAAAACATAAAAATTTTTAAACACTCCGAAGAATGCTTTTATCGGAGAAAATCCTAGGCGTACTCGTAGAAAATTATAAATCGCTTTCCAAGCTTGATTGGGCTGTACAAAGAAATAAAATGCTGCAGGGTATAAAAATAAATACGCAACCTTTACCCCCAGACTTCTTAAAATAAAAACGAAGAATGCGTAGCTTGTTTTTGAACCTTTCGATTTACCATTCCAAGCGCCCATGTTACTATATTATTTTGTATTTAATTTTAAGAACTCAAAAGATTGTATTATCAATACAATCCACCATTTATAGAAATAACTTCGGCGTTGATGTACGACGCTTTTGTAGAAGCCAAAAAAGAAACAAGTTCTGCTACTTCTTCGGGTTCCCCAAAACGATTCGCGGGAATCTGTGCTTTCGCTTCTTTTTCATTTATACCTTGGGTCATATCTGTTTTGATATACCCAGGTGCAACTGCATTAACGGTTATGCCTCTTTTACCTACCTCCTGTGCCAATGCTTTGGTAGCGCCTATGACACCTGCCTTAGCTGCCGAATAATTCATTTGTCCAGCTACCCCTTTCAAACCAGATAAAGAAACGATATTGATGATGCGACCATAACGATTCAACAGCATTTGATTGATGAGTGCTTTTGTAACATTATATAAACCCGTTAGGTTCACATCAATTACACCATCCCAATGCTCCGGCTCCATCCACATCAATAAATTATCGTTGCGAATACCTGCATTATTAATCAACACTTCTATGACATCATCGGGGTGTTGTTCAATCCAAGCAACAAGAACAGTTGATACTTCGGAACGATTGGATACATCAAACTTCAACAAGGTAGCATCACCACCTTGTTCAACAATCGTTGCTTTAGTTTTTTCAGCTTCAGTATCGTTCGACTTATAATTGATCAATACATGATACCCGTCTAAAGCAAGTTTGATTGCAATTGCTTTGCCGATTCCTCGGGCAGCACCTGTTACCAATGCATATTTTTTTTGTACAGACATCGTTTATGAATTCTGATTTAAAGCTGAAATACGCAGCTTAGACAATACCTGCTGAATTTCTTTGTACTTAGGTTGATCTTCGGTAAACGGCACAAACGCTGTACGTATACGTTCCAATACACCTGAGTTATAAGTAGACAAACGATTGTTTAATTTCAATATTTCAATCGCTTGTGTTATGGCCATTAATTCAATCGCTGTAACCTGATACGCATTTTCAATAACCTTCGCGCATATCAAGGCTGCATTTGTTCCCATACTCACAATATCTTGATTGTCGTTGTTGCTTGGTATACTATGCACATACATTGGGTTCGATAACATCTGACATTCCGCAACGGTAGACGTTGCTGTAAACTGAATCCCTTGCAATCCAAAATTCAAACCCAATACGCCTGTATTTAAAAAAGGCGGAAGCATGTTGTTCAATTTATCATTCATCAAATAATTTAACTGACGTTCCGCTAACATGGCTAGCTTGGTAATTGCAATTTTAACTTTGTCCATTTCGATAGAAATATAATCGCCATGGAAATTTCCACCGTGATAAATGTTATTCGTTTTGTCATCAACAACAGGATTGTCGTTTACAGAATTCATTTCATTTTCAATAACCTGCTTCGCATAAGCAACCGTATCGGTGATGGCGCCTAAAATTTGAGGCACACAACGAATGGAATAATACTCTTGCACTTTATCTTCAAAGTACATTTTATCTACTTTCTTGTACAGATGTGTCGTTCTAGATTTGATTAATGTACTTCCTTCCAATCTTTTTCTGATTTCAGCGGCAACCGTACGTTGCCCCACATGAAGTTTCACTTCATTCAATTCTACTGAAAAATAATCATCGTAAGAGGCAATCAACTCATTGATAAGTGCTGCTGAATTGATGGACCAATGAACAAGGTTCTGCGCTTGTATTAAATTCACTGCTCCAATACCTGTCATAAATGAGGTGCCATTCATAACAGCCAATCCTTCTCTAATTTGAATCTCGATGGGTTTTAAATTTGCTTTTGAAAAAGCAACGGAAGCATCACAGACTTCACCCTTGTAATGTATAGAACCTTCACCGATTAAGCACAAGGCCAAGTGCGCCAACTGTACCAAATCACCACTAGCACCTACACCTCCATGTTCATAGATAACAGGGGTAATATTATTATTTATTAAATCTCTTAACAAATACACCAAGCTTTCGTGCACACCCGACTTGGCAAGTAAAAAACTGTTTAAGCGCACAATCATTGCCGCCTTCACATAGATGGGATCCAAAATCGCGCCCGTACCAGAACAATGACTGCGTATTAAATTATATTGTAATTTTTTTCGATCTTCATCACTCACACGGTATTGAGCCATAGGTCCAAAACCTGTATTAATTCCATAAATTATTTTATCAGCAGAAAAAATTTTCAAAAAACGATGATTGCTTTTAACACGTTCGATCGCCTTATCACTGATTTCAATAATTTCATTTGAATACAAAAAAGCCTTTAACTGACTTAAAGTTAATACGTGGTCTCCAATAACTGTCATCAAAATTCATCAATCTTATTAATCTATAAAAATAAGGTTTTATGAGCATTTAAACAGATATTGTTCATAAACAATGCGCCGCACATTCATCCTCGAATTACAAACTCTAAAAAAGAACAATTAAAGGCTTTTAAGCCCTATTATCCATAAAATCAACAGGTTTTCTAAAATTCAATGTATTTCGAACCTTCTCAATTGTTTCCAATTTTTCATATACAACTTCTGGAGTCACTCGAATTTTTGCTTTAAAATGATCCTTTATGATTTTATCATTTTCTTCGTTCTCATTGATACATGCGGCATGTACACGAATCACATCCAAGCCCAA
>JAYTLG010000001.1:0-1581 GCA_043729555.1 Cytophaga sp. | reverse complement strand
GATTTCCAAGCAGGCTTCTTACTATACCTATTATTAAATCTAAAACAAAACTCATCTAAGTATCCTTGAAAATGATGAGCAGATATCCTGTGATGAATGATTCTCCCTGATAAATTGTAATTTGTTCATCTTTAAATTAGTTTGATTCTAATTCAAAGTTAAATTCCTGCTCCGCAACCTGTTTGATGCATGGGAGCTAAGTCACTAATTCTAAAAATTTATTATCTTTCCCTACTTTAAATAAAACTCCTACCACAAGGTATCGAGGATTATCTTTTGGGGCATTGGCCAACATATTTACAATGTGCATTTCCATGGCATACGGCACACTATCTATCAAGTGTTCAGATGGTGTATGAAAATGACATTGCTTAAAATTATAAATCGTATCGTCGTATGAAATTGTACTCCCTTCTTGAAAATCCAACTGTACAGTATGTCCTAAATTCTCAATTTTATTAACTTCATCTTTAAAATAAAGTGTGATATTATGCTGGTTGCCCGCAATACTATCTTTTGACTGAATGTTTATCGGAGACTGCTCAAAGCCTTGGTCTAGGCCTGCAACAATGTAGGATTGTTTTTTTAAACAGAAGAATCATTGTTGTTGGCGATCACAGAATCGGATGAAACCGTTTTTTCAATTTTATTTTCTCTACATGAAAACAATGAAAAAAATAGGGCAGAAAAAATAAAAAACAGAGCCTATTTAGTTCGAAACATAGTCATTGCGTATAAAATTTTGTTTGTTGAAAATAATACAAGCAAATGAAATAACAAACAACAACACCTCTAAATATCCTGACTAATTTTTCACGCCTACTTGATCAAACAAAATACACACCTAGCTGTTACCTAAAATGTATCCTTATTCACATGAAAGACAACAAACGCTTACACTATACCATTGATCAATTGATGTCGATGAATCTGCGCTACAGAGCAGCATTCGTCAATTCATTGTCGGGCTTTAAAAGTATTGCACTCATTGGAAGTACAAACAATGCTGGGCAAACCAACCTAGCCATCTTTAATTCCTTTGTACACATAGGAGCCAATCCTCCCTACATCGGCTTTATTTCTAGACCAGACACTACGGATCGTCATACTTTATCAAACATCTTAGAAACAGGCCAGTATACCATTAATCATATTCACGAAGGCATCTATCAACAAGCTCATCAAACATCGGCACGCTATACAAGAGAACAATCTGAATTTGATGCGACAGGATTAACGGCTGAATACAAATCAAATCTTATAGCGCCATTTGTTAAAGAAAGTCACATTCAGTTAGGCATTGTATTTAAAGAAGCAATCAATATCACTAGCCACAATACCGTATTAGTCGTTGGCGAAATCAATCACGTTTATTTTCCAGCCGATTGTTTATGCGAAGATGGATACTTAGACATTGAAAAAGCTGCAAGCATTACCTGTAGTGGGTTAGATAGCTATCATAAAACGGAACGTCTGGCAAGATTAAGTTATGCAAAACCAGATCAAACATTAAATACCCTCAAGCTTTCCTACCTTGAATAAGGGAAAAATAAATATCGTTTGGTTCAAGCGTGACTTGCG